>NZ_KV793035.1:0-17046 GCF_001808345.1 Staphylococcus sp. HMSC06C11 | reverse complement strand
ATTTTTACCTCTCACAAAACTAATATGAGGTAAAGGCTGAATAAATTCTTTAGGGTTAGAAATACTTTTATTTTTAACTAAGTGGCTCCAAAATTGTTTTGAAATTTCAAATTGCTCATTAATTTCTTTTGCTTTTTCAATATCAATTGAACCATCAGGCTTTCTTACTGTATAGTTCAGTTCACATAAAGCAGCATGGCCAGTTCCGGCATTATGACGTTCATTAGAACTTTCAATCCCTGGACGATCTAAACGTTCATATAGTTTAATATTCCAATTAGGTTCTATTTCTTTAAGCATAGAACCAAAAGTAGTACTTAATACCCCAGCACCAATAATGACAACTGTTTTTGACTCTTTAGTATTCATAAATAATTCCTCTTCCCTTTTTGTGACTAAGTAGTAGTATAATACAATTCAACTTATAATAAAAATACTCATTTTTAATCTGACTTATTCCATAAAAGAATAGGTTTAAAAGCAACTAAAAAACTCTAAAAGATGCGTTAAAGATTTATAAAACTTTAATATATCTTTTTTAGGTGAAAACTTCTGATAATTGTAGGTTCTCTCATTATCTATGATTATTACTTTCTAACTGTATCTAGAAAATCATCTCCCCAATTACAAATTGAAAATACTACTTTATCAAGCTTTAGTCCTATTTCAGTCAATCTATAATCTACTTTAGGAGGGACTACTGGATAGACCGTCCTTTCGAGAATTTTGTCTTGTTCTAGTTCTCTAAGTTGTCTTATTAACATTCGCTGGTTGATATCAGGTAGTTTATTTTGTAATTCACTTAACCTTAAACGATTACTCTGCAAAAGATGGTAAACAATGGCAATTTTCCATCTTCCACCAATGACAGACAGGGCTAAATCTTTCGATGTATAAAATTCTTTATTATTATATTCAATTAACAAAACGAATCCTCCATTTTTATATAGTGACAAAAATGTCAGTATTGTTATTCTAAACAACTAATACCATAATAGCATTATAAAAGATAGAGAGGAGAAATTTTAATGAAATTACAATTAGCAATCGATTTATTAGACCAAAAAGAAGCAGCAAAATTAGCTCAAGAAGTAGAGGAATTCATTGATATCGTAGAAATTGGAACACCAATCGTTATAAATGAAGGACTATCTGCTGTTGAACATATGAGTAAATCAGTCACTAACACACAAGTATTAGCAGACCTGAAAATTATGGATGCTGCTAGTTATGAAGTAAGTCAAGCTGTAAAATTCGGTGCTGATATCGTAACAATTCTGGGTGTTTCTGAAGATGCTTCAATTAAAAGTGCTATCGAAGAAGCGCACAACAATGGCAAAGAATTATTAGTTGATATGATCGCAGTTCAAAATTTAGAACAACGTGCAGCTGAATTAGATAAAATGGGTGCTGATTATATTGCAGTACATACGGGTTATGATTTACAAGCTAAAGGTGTATCACCTTTAGAAAGTTTACGTACTGTTAAATCAGTTATTTCAAATTCAAAAGTAGCCGTAGCAGGCGGTATCAAACCCGATACAATTAAATCAGTGGCAGTTGAACAACCAGATTTAATTATTGTTGGTGGTGGCATTGCAAACGCTGACGATCCAAAAGCTGCTGCTAAACAATGTCGTGATATAATTGATGGAAATGCTTAACTATTTTTAATATATGTATTGAAAGGTAATGTTGTAATATGACTAAAAAAGTAGCAATCATTTTAGCAGATGAATTTGAAGATATAGAATTAACTAGTCCAAAAGAGGCATTAGAAAATGCTGGATTTGAGACTGAGATTATTGGTGATACAGCTAATCATGAAGTTGTTGGTAAACATGGTGAAAAAGTAACTGTAGATGTTAGTATCGCAGATGCTAAACCAGAAAATTATGACGCATTATTAATTCCTGGTGGATTTTCCCCTGACCATTTACGTGGTGATGAAGAAGGTCGTTATGGTACATTTACTAAGTATTTCACTCAAAATGATGTACCAACATTTGCGATTTGTCATGGCCCACTATTATTAGTTGATACTGATGATTTAAATGGACGTACAATAACTGGTGTTATCAATGTACGTAAAGATTTATCTAATGCAGGAGCACATGTTGTTGATAAATCAGTTGTAGTAGACAACAATATTGTAACAAGTCGTGTACCAGATGACTTAGATGATTTCAATAGAGAGATTATTAAACAATTAGAAGCATAAATTAAGATCCATTATAAATAATTATTTGATAGATTAGACTATCGACAAAGATCTAAAATTTGTCGATAGTTTTTTATTATTAATTTTGAAGCTCCAATTTTATTAAGATATATACATCAAATAATTCATAACGTCGTATTACATATTTTGCATTCCTATACACTATGATGTTATAATACATTTAACGAAGATTATATGCATATATGCACCAATCCCCTCACTATTTGTGGTAGTGAGGGGATTTTTGATGCGGCTTAACGTCGCCTTCTATTTATTACGTTTACTACTAAGCCAGTAAGTAAAATACGCAACTGCACAGCCACTAATGACTGGTGCAATGATGTGAACGAAGATCATAAGCATATTAAGCACCTCCTTCCGTCGAAAATACCGCCGGAAGTTAAGGCGACTCTATTATTATATCATCTGTAAACACGTAAGCATATCCACTTCCGATAAGTGAACTTATGTCAAAAGTATTATCTATTAAAAAACAAATTACCTTTATTATTAAGTCTACTTAGTCATAATCAAAGTCATATTAGCGTACATAATTAAGTCGAATTATGATTTTTAGAAAGCGCGTATTGGTCACTTGTATGATTTATCATACTGCTTATAAAGTATAAATAAATGAAAAATGTCTTACTCATGTTTGATAAATTCTTGTGATATTTTTTATATTAAACACTTACATTTTTGCTATAAAAATATTTTTGTACTCATCACTTTTTGAATAAAGTATCTCAAACATATCCCTAAATGATTCATTATAATGAACATAAAATAAAAGTAATAAGAAATTATTTAGGCCTTATTATTCAAAAACAAATTATAAAAACATCCAAAGCTAAACAGGAATATAGTCAAAAAGAGCTAAAACAAAATACAAAATGAGAAGCAAAACGACGCATTTGTTACATCAATATTTGATCAATCAAACCTAAAAGTCAAAATAAGATCACACTTAAGTGGTCTTATTTTTTATACGAAAAAAGTCCAAAAAAACAGACTCTATAGAGTCTCGACATCAAAAAAATCAGACTCTCGAGAGTCTAAAAATTTTTAAAGCCCGTCAAATCAATGTTAAGTAGAGTATTCTGACAATTGAAAGTGGTCTTGTAACAATTGTAAAGAGTCTGTAATAAATGTGGTATTATCCCCTTTAGTCAAATGCCTAAGAATGCTTATAATCACCTGTATATAAAGCTTTTAAGCTATTTATGATGAACAATTGATCATAATGAATAAAAGGTTAATCTTTCAGCTATGCTGAATACCACCAAGGGTGGTACTAGATTTCCTTATGCTCTTTGAGACTCCGAAAACAGACTCTATTTTTTGTAATATTTCCAAAAGTAAAACGTACTTGGAGACAAAAGAGGCTATTCTTTTCTTCATTTTTTTACTTTAAGTTCTTATTTTTATTTTCAAAATGAGTATTGTTAGTAAAATGATTGGAGATAAAAAAAGAGAAAACTAAGTAAATATCTTTACTTAGTTTAGGATAGAAAAGTTCAAATTTAAAATTTTATTCGGTCCGTTTCTTGAACATTAACGACTTATTTTTTACCTATATTGAATCCACATTTTGATTCTTTGGAACGATAAATACAACCTTTTCTTTCCGATCATTAACAAAATAAATAGCAAAAACGATTTTACTAAGTCACTTTTATAACTACAAAAGATTGCTAAAAAATATAAAAACGGTTAACACTTTTACATTTTTAAAAGTTAAAACAACGCTAAATGATTATTTGTTTTTCATTTTATGCGACATGTTTGAGCCATTATTAAACGAAGAATACTCGTTTATAGAAAAAAATAGGACTAAAACGTTTCTGTTTTAGTCCCACCTACTTGCTTAACTACAGTTCATTTTCAGATTTACTTAATTGCCATTGAAGATAAAGTTCGACTGCCGTTAAGAGAACATTAATCATTGCCAAAGTAACCTTAATCTTTTTCTTATTACGCATAAGAGTTCCTCCTTTCTTTAATAGCAGCATGTTATGTTGTGAAATTGTGACATTGTATTGATGTTATTTTGTTATCTCCTCCCTTACCTTTCGTTTGGTCTAGGTGGTTGCCTTAGCAACCACTTGATTAATAAAAAAAGAGAACATCTATTTAAAGATGCTCTCTAAATAAATCATTATTGATTAAATAAAGAAGTGATTGGTAAATGATCACGTCGTTTATTAAGCGTATGCATTTCAGCGAATTCAGACTTAAGAGATTTCATTAAGTATCCTTGCATTGATACAACGGTTTCATTTTTTTGAATAAGCATAGCTTTGAAACGTTTAAGAACATGAAGTATTTCTATTTCCATATCTTCTAACAAGTAGTAGCTATCAATCGCATTGTTGAAAGATGTTTTGGCTTTTAATAATACAGTTTTGATAATTTTAATTTCAGCTACTTCAAAGTTACTTAGATAGTTTTGAATACTTTGCGGTAGTTCTTCGAGTAATTGAAATTTTAAAGCCTCATTATTAAAGTTTGAATTGTCGTGATTTGAATGATTTGTATGATTACTAGGAAAAGTTAGTTTATTATCATTCAAATCATCCGTATCATTATTCTCAGTCTTAATATAATCAGTATCATTATAATCAGTATCATTAGGGTCTAAAATTTGGGATTCTGGACTCCCAAATTTTGAGAATCTGGAGTCCCAAAATTCGGGATTCTGGAGTCCCAAAATTTGGGAGTCCTTGTCATTATAGGTTATAGATGAGGATTGAATACTTTTTTCTACATTAATATTAGTTTCTATATCATGCAAATATAATTTATTAGGTTTATTAAATCCTGTACGTATTTGTTCAAGTAACCCTACTGCTTGAAGTTCTTTTTTAATTTTAGTAATTGTATTCTTGCTTTTATCTAATATATTCTGGAGACTTTCATTTGTAAAAATGAAATATATATCCCCATTATCATCGACCCAATTATTTTTAATCGACAAGCTAACTCTATCGTTGAGAATTGCATAAGTAACTTTGGCACTATCACTTAATTTTTTATATTTTTCATTAACAAATAATGCTTTATGTAGCATATAAAAGTTTTGATTTGCTTGATTTTTAATATTTTTACGAGACATAATAAAAAACCTCTTTCCAATTAAATTTGAATAGAGGTAATAAAACATTACAAATCCACATAACTTTTTGACTTGCAAACTGTAGATATTGTTGTATATAATACATATATCAAATTAAATAGCTAACGTATTGTAACGTTTTATTACCCAGTCCCAACTATTACCAGTAGTTGGGACTAAAACGTATTATGGACATTATATCATTAAAAAAGAACATATAAAAGATATTATAATCCCACTAAAAACCTTTTATAAACACTTGATAAGATTATTATCAAATGTTTATAAAAGGTTTTTTAAGAATACTTAAGATCCCTTTATAAAAGTATTTATGATAAAATTTATTTATAAAGGGTTGATAAAGTATTTATAAAGGGTTGAAGATATGAAGAGCGTTAAAGAAATAAGTGAAGAATTGGAAGTTAGTAAACAGACTGTATTTAATAATATAAAAAGATTGAATATAGAAACAGTGAAACAGGATAATACTTCATTCATTAAAAATGATGTTGATGTAGAAAAAATCATTCAAAGAGTAATCAGAAATAAAAAGAAATATGGCTTTGAAAGTGCTAATGTAAGTTCAGAGAAAGTTAAAACAGATAATAAAAAAAACGAATCTAAATATGATGTTCAAATAATTGAACTACTCGAAAAGCAAATAGATACTTTAAATAAACAACTTGAAAAACAAGAAAAACGTCATGAAACGACAATAGAATTTTATAGAAAAGAATTACAAGAAAGGTCGAAATTACTTGAAAACCAACAAGTATTAGCATTAGAAAGTAACAAAAAAATACAAAGGTTGGAGTCTGAGTTAGAAGAAGAAAGGCAACTCAATTATTCTGCTAATAAGAGGCAGGACATTGAAGTTCAAGAAACAATGGAAAATATGGATTCTATAAATAATGACTCAGATAGTCAAAAAGAAAAAATGGTTTCCCATTTTAGGGA
The DNA here is from genome assembly GCF_001808345.1 of Staphylococcus sp. HMSC06C11. NCBI lineage: Bacteria > Bacillati > Bacillota > Bacilli > Caryophanales > Staphylococcaceae > Staphylococcus > Staphylococcus sp. HMSC06C11. The sequence continues at coordinate 10,753 of NZ_KV793035.1, read as the reverse complement.
TGAAAGTAAAGATAAACATGAGGATAAGCAACAAGATAGTGAACTGCAACAAGGTAATAAAATAGATGGTGAGCAGAAAGAGGATATCAGAAACGAAAATCATTCTAAAAAAAGTTTTTGGAGTAAACTGTTTGGTAATTAAAAATGACTATAAAAGGTGTATCAAGAGTTTATAAACCCTTGATACACCTTTTATAGTGATGGAACTTCTGATAATCATCAGTTATGTTAAACTCTAACAAAAACTAAATTATCAGAAGAATTATCTAGGGTATTAAACATAGGTAAATCAATTTTCTATCGCCAATAGTATAAACATCATCCATATTAATCTGAAGATAGCTACATAATTCTTTAACAGCATAGCCTTTATTTGTATAAGGCGCCATAAACTCTATTAAATATGGTTTGTTTTGAGGTTTCTATGTTTAATCATTTAATTTTTCATTATATAAATCGAATAATTATAAAAAGTCATCATACTTTTTATTTTTTAAAAATATTTGAAAATTTAATAGTAATCCAATTATAAGATCAAATATCATTATCATTATAATCAAGGCAACTATAATCACTGTGACACTCGTTACATAACAAGCTAGTAATCTCCAGATAAAATTGACATTTTCACCAATTCCATAACTTAACATATTACAAAGTAGTAAAAGAATAATAATACCTATACTGTAAATTAAAATTGTCAGTGTATATTTTTTAATAACTCTATTAGGAAACAATAGTTCATCTATTAGGTTCTTTTTCACCAGTATCTCTCGTTCAATTCTATCTTTGTCACAGATTTTGATTTTACTATTTTTTATTTTTTCCTCTAATAAAATAACCTCGAACGATCTGCTAATTTTTAATAAATATGCAGGAAAAGCTAATGTTAAGCATAATGTAATTAATTCATTTACATTGTTCATGTAACTTATAAAATAGATGAAAGTTGCTACTAGTGCTCCTAAAAATATAGTTATATTAAGTTCTACATCAAATATTTTAAAAATATCTGCTCTATTCATCAGTTAATCATCCTTTCAAGGTTTATTAATACTAATAAATTATTAGATATAGGTATATCATATTATTAATTTAAGAAATTGTCTTTTATAATTTTACTTAATAATAAAAAAGTAGAACCATTTAAAATTAATGGTTCTACTTTTTAACTATTACTAATTTTAAAAATAAACTAATCTACAATATCTAAAAATATATGTTTAGTACTATTTTTGTTTAGTTATATCAAGTGATTTGGGAATTAACAAATAGACAACTATTGAAATGATAATCATGATAATCCCACCTACTAAAGCAGTTGCTACAAAAGCATCATTAAATGATGTTACAGCCTCGTTTGCAAGCTGTTTTATCCCCGTAGCTTTAGCTACTTCGACAGCGCCCACTACAGATTCTTCAGCTACATGAGCTAAATCTCCAACTATACCTTTTGATGAAAAAGATGAAATATCTAAAAATACACGATAAAGCATAGAAGATAGGCTACCAAGTACTGCTACACCAAAAACATTTCCAAGGTCATACATAGACTCTTCAACAGCAGCTGCATTACCTGCTTTTGATGTAGGTGTTTCTAACATTATTAGAGCAGATGCAACTGCTAGTGAAGCCATACCAGCTCCAACTAAAATTAATGCTAAAGCCATTGTAGAATATGATAATGGATGACCAAAGAAATACATAATAAACATGCCAATGGCTGCAATTCCAATTCCGGAAGGTAACACTATTTTCGGTCCAAATCGCGCCGCTAATCCGGGTGCAATTGGTGCAAACACCATATCTCCTATTGCCATAGGTAATAGGTATAAGCCAGCTTTAAAAGGAGAAAGTTCTTCCACAACCTGTAACCATTGTGAAGCTAATAACAAAACAGATGCCATTGCAAACATTGTCATAAATGCAGCAATTGTACCAGCTGAAAATGATCTCTTTTTAAAAAGTCTTACGTCTAACATTGGATCAGAACTTGATAAATTACGTTTAACAAATATCACTATCATGGTAATTGCTAATACTATTACAACCCATGGAATAATATCTGCTAGTCCTTCTTTTGAAAATTCTTTGATACTCCATACCAGTCCAATCATGCCTGCAATTGATAAAATTGTAGAAGGAATATCCCACGAGTGAGACTTTTCTTTTGATAACTTAGACTCTGGTAATAAAAATAAACCTGCTACAACTGCTATTATCGCAAACGGTACATTAATTAAAAATGCCGAGTGCCATGAAAATTGCTCAAGTAAAGCTCCTCCGATAATTGGTCCAAAAACAGCACCTATCGATGAAGCGATTGACCATACAGCTAATGCAGTGGCCCTTTCTTTAGGGTTTTCAAAAATTACTCTTATCATTGAAAGAGTAGTTGGCATTATTAAAGCACCTGCAATACCAAGTAAAAATCGAATAGCTATTACGAACTCTGCACTTTCTGCGAAAAATATAGCTAATGAAACGAGGCCAAATAAAGCAAATCCAGTTAATAATGCTTTTTTTCTTCCCCATTTATCAGCAAAGGCACTCAATGGAATTATAAAGCCAGCTAAAACAAGAGAGTATATATCAACTATCCATAACTGTTGGGTACCAGAAGGCTCTAACTCTCTTACTAATTCCGGTAAAGCCATAATTAATATTGTCATATCCATTGTAACAACAAACAAACTAACAGCTAATACTACTAGTGCAGTCCATCTTTTTTTTGATGTCATCATATCAGTAGTTTTTGTAAAAAATGAAATCATTTAAGTTCCCTCCAATCCTTATAGACCGTGCGATCGGTCTATAAGGATTGTAATCTATTTTTTTACATATTACAACAAAAAATCTTGCGAAATTTAAATGGCTGTATTGTGTTATACAATTATTCTTTGAATTTTTTGTGCTATCATTGATAGTACTTAATACTCATTAAAGGCGTGATGAACTTGAAAGATAAAATACTAGGTGTCGCAAAGGAATTATTTATAAAAAATGGATATAATGCCACTACTACTGGAGAAATTGTTAAATTATCAGAAAGTAGTAAAGGGAATCTTTATTATCACTTTAAAACAAAAGAAAATCTATTTTTAGAAATTTTAAATATAGAAGAATCTAAATGGCAAGAACAGTGGAAAAAGGAACAAATCAAATGTAAAACTAATAGAGAAAAATTTTATTTATATAATGAACTATCTTTAACAACCGAATACTATTATCCACTTCAAAACGCAATAATTGAATTTTGCACTGAATATTATAAAACTAATAGCATTAATGAAAAAATGAATAAATTAGAAAACAAATATATAGATGCTTATCATGTAATTTTTAAGGAGGGTAATTTAAATGGCGAATGGTGTATTAATGATGTTAATGCTGTTAGTAAAATAGCAGCAAACGCTGTTAATGGAATTGTTACCTTTACACATGAACAAAATATTAATGAAAGAATTAAACTTATGAACAAGTTCTCTCAAATTTTTTTAAATGGACTTAGTAAATAATTATATATATATTCTTGAAATACCAATAAATATTATTTCTAAATTACGTTCGTTTTTAAGACAAAATTTCAATAGTACTACACAAAAGGAGAGTGCGAATTCGCACTCTCTTTTCTTGTCTTATTATTAGAATCTCATAATAGATGAATAACATATAATTTAGGACGCTGTGAGAAGATCTCATTTGCATTAACAATCCATTTATCAAGATAATCCCTTACCATTTTTAATTCTATAAACTGTCTGTCTTGTGATATTAACCTCTTTCGCAATCTTACTAATTGCTTTGCCTTCTTCTAACATTTCAACAACACGATGGTAGATAATACGTTTTTGAGGATCTTTAGCATTAGGTGAATATAGTAAAGGGCGTCCTTTATACACACCTTTTTCTTTCGCAACTTGAATACCTTGTGCTTGTCTACGTTTACTTTCATTTCGTTCTTGTTCTGAAACCATTGCTAAGATTTGAACGATTAAATCTTTCATAAATTTATCTAATAGTGGATTACCAATCACTTCATTCATCATAGGTAAACTAGTAATCATCAATTGAACTTCTTTATCCTTTAAATAATTAACTGTGTTAATCACTTCATCATAATTACGACCTAAGCGATCAATCGATTCTACTACAAATCTATCGCCCATTCTCACAAAGTTAAGTGCTTCTTGAAATACGGGTCTATTTTCTACTGACTTTCCCGATTGTTTCTCTGTAAATATTTTCTCTACGCCAAATGTTTTCAAATTATCTAGCTGTCTCTCTAAATTCTGATCTACCGAAGATACTCTTGCATAACCTATAATCATTCATTTTCACTCCACAATTAATATACACCCTAATCATACGTTTAAGTTATTATAAATTCAATAACTCTCTTTGTATGATTAGGGTGTACTCTAGTCATTTATTTTGTAAACCTTCCATATATAAGAACCAAAATAGTATAAATAAATATTATTAAAAACATAGTCGTGAACATAGACTGAATAAAACAAATAATAATATGATATACAACAGTAGGAGTGGACCCTAATATTTCTACAGACGTATTATTCAGTTTAAATATTAAATAATCGAAGAGAAATGAACTTCCTATTATAGATACGAGTCCAATGATAGGTAAAGTAAGAAATAATAATTTTCCCTTTTCGTAGTTTCTATATAATGCTAGAAATCTATCCTCATCTTTGTACATATGATCCAATAGAATTTTAGCAATTTTATAAGAAACTGGCACAGCTATAATTATTAATATAAAAATTGCAAATGGATTGGAAAAACTTAAAAAATATGTAATATAAATTGAAATCAAGGGAATTGTCGATAAAAAGCATATATCTAATATAAGTTTTTTGTCTTCCCTTCCATTACTTTTCTTTTCAAGAAATTCTATATCTTTTTGATACTCTTCGTTGTTTTGAATGTTTTTTAAATATGATTTAACCTTTTTCATTTAATACTCCCATCTTGTCTTTGTATTCAACTAATTAGCCTTAATGTTAGCAATTTTATAGTATCAAAGAAAATCAATAATTCTAATTATAGAATTGCACTTACTTTTCTTATATTTTTGCATTCATCTACACTTGGTGATATACTGAATTTAACAAATAGTGTACTAGCATGATAAACACCGAGCCCGATAACTACTGCGAATAGTTATCGGGCTCTTTTGGTGTATTAGCTATATGTCGTCGCTAAATTACTTCTCACGATTATTCAGCCAATGAGAAAATAATGTGAGTATAACTCCTACTACGATAGGAGCTATAATAGTTACAAATAGTGTACTGAACATGATGTCACCTCCTTCCATGCTAAATACAGCACAGAAGTGAACGACGACCTTTGTATTATACCATTTCTAATAATTGAGTTACAGATGACTTCCGATAAGTCATTTTATGTTATATCTTTGCTTTTTTATAGTATCAAGACAAGAAGAAACTCGTTTCACTCGTTTCAAAAACCCTCCTGATTTTTAGAGAAAAATTCTTTTATTTCATCGTCTTTAATAAAATAATATGCCATCTTTCCTTTTTTATAAAAATCAAGTACATCATTTTTATATAAAAGTCTTAAATGATGTGAAGTTGAAGCAACACTTATTTTCAATATCAAAGAAATATCACAAACACACAACTCATCTTCTTTAATCAAAGATAATATGATTTTCAATTTCTTCTCATCACAAATTTTTTCTAAAATGTTAAGTAATTTCTTAGATTTATCATCTTCTAAAAAACTTAAAGCATTGTTAACTTTATCCTCATGTACACAGATCACATCACAAGCATTTTCATAGCTCATATAAAATCACACCCTAAATTAAAATATAAATCCTAAAATTGTCCCAATAGTGTCATTTTCAATAATAATAAATAAACCCTAAAGCTATGTAAATAACAGCCATAATCCAACGACTAAATTTCTCAACAATTTCTCCAACTCCTGGAATATTAGCTAATTTTTGTGCAGTAAATACCAAGAAGAAAATTAAAATTAAAAAGACAAACAAAGTAATTAATAAATCAGTAACACTTAATGTCACAAAATACGGAACAAATAAACCAATATTATCAGCACCACAACTTGCTATTGTAACAATTGCAACCGTACCAACTAATTTAGACAATCCTTTTTCATTCAATTCTTTTTTAGCTCTCTTTTCTCCTTCACAATCATCATAAATAGCTACTTTAATTCCTAAATAAATCGGTATTAACCCTAATAATCCTAATATCCATTTTTCAGGAACATAATTTAAGACAAAGGCAAAGAATAAACTTACGACAATCAATGCCACAGATCCTACATATTGACCAATATAAATATCTCGATATTCTTTCCTAGTCTTTGCTCTAGCAAAAAATATTAATAAAATCACTAATAAATCTACTGCTGTCGCAATATAAAGAATAGCAGCAGTTACAATAGTCTGAATCATAATTACACCTCATTCAAAAATATTTTTGAATGTATTATAACTTATGTTTTCAAATAATCATAGATGCTTTATTCCAATTGCTTTATTGACGTTGAGCCTCGGAACCCTTAACAATCCCAAAACTTGTCGAATGGTCGGCTTAATAGCTCACGCTATGCCGACATTCGTCTCCAAGTTTAGTTAAGGGTTCTTCTCAACGCACAATAAATTTTCTCGGCATAAATGCGTGTTCTAATTAATAAATATTCCATAAATCAAAAGTGCAATTGCTGAAATCAAAACCAATATGCTAGAAAGTATATCTAGCCTTTTATTTTCATTACGATTTCCTAACTCCCTAAAAAGACTACCAAAAGCAATTACCATTAAAATTGCACATGAAATATAAGGTTCTGTTGCAAAGTTGAATTTATAATATAATTTTAACAAAAAGGAGTCTTCTGTATGAACTATTTCAGATATAAACAATTTAACAAGGATGTTATCACTGTAGCCGTTGGCTACTATTTAAGATATGCATTGAGTTATCGTGATATATCTGAAATATTAAGGGAACGTGGTGTTAACGTTCATCATTCAACGGTCTACCGTTGGGTTCAAGAATATGCCCCAATTTTATATCAAATTTGGAAGAAAAAGCATAAAAAAGCTTATTACAAATGGCGTATTGATGAGACGTACATCAAAATAAAAGGAAAATGGAGCTATTTATATCGTGCCATTGATGCAGAGGGACATACATTAGATATTTGGTTGCGTAAGCAACGAGATAATCATTCGGCATATGCGTTTATCAAACGTCTCATTAAACAATTTGGAAAACCTAAAAAGGTAGTTACAGATCAGGCACCTTCAACGAAGGTAGCAATGGCTAAAGTAATTAAAGTTTTTAAACTTAAATCTGACTGTCATTGTACATCGAAATATCTGAATAACCTCATTGAGCAAGATCACCGTCATATTAAAGTAAGAAAGACAAGATATCAAAGTATCAATACGGCAAAGAATACTTTAAAAGGTATTGAATGTATTTACGCTCTATATAAAAAGAACCGCAGGTCTCTTCAGATCTACGGATTTTCGCCATGCCACGAAATTAGCATCATGCTAGCAAGTTAAGCGAACACTGACGTGATAAATTAGTGGTTAGCTATATTTTTTTACTTTGCAACAGAACCATAAAAAGTATATATTTATTTTCTTCTAGGTTTAAATACATAAATTAATCCTATTGTTATTAAAATCAAGATTTGGGATATAATCCCTAAAAAAATAGCATAACCAAAAGCTGTGAAAGGTTTAAAATATCCACTTGAAGCATAAGTGTTTATAAATAAATGAGAACATATTACTGATAATATAGTCCCAATTAATCTACTAATTAATACTAAAATATATGATTTATAATTTTTGATGAATAGGCCAATACCTATAGATATAACCACTAGAAGTATATAAAAAAGTGATATTCCTTTCTTATAATCAACAATCAAACAAACAAATTCAATTGGAATAAGTGAAATTAAGCAAATTATATATTTCGTTAAATTATTCATTAATAATTCCTCCTTTAATATTATTAAATTTTTGTTAATTAATTTCGAAAAACTTTTATTAAATATTTAATTACTGTATATTATAAATGTAAATTTGAAAAATTTCTATAAGGAGTGATTATTTGAAAAAGTTATTTGTTTTTGTTTTCACTTTATTATTTACGTTAGCTTTTACTTCAATGAATTTCTTTAACTCAGCAAACGCCGAAGAAAATAACACTACTAATTATCAGGAATTACAAAAAGATGGAACTTTAGATAAGTCTGTTACTCAAGAGCAATGGAATCAATTCTTACAAAATTCAAGTCAAGCAAAACAGCAAATAGAAAATAAAAGCGATGTATCTACTAGATCTAGATTTCATTTAAAAGCTGGAGATGTTTTAATTTCTAATGCTACCAGTTCTTGGGGTTTAACTGGACATGCTGCAATTGCAATTAGCAGCAAAAAAATATTACATATTTATGGTAAAGGTCATCATCCAGCTACACATTCTTTATCTTGGTTTAAGAAAAGATATGCTAAGAAAGGTAAATGGATGAAAATTTATCGTTCAAAAAAACATGGAGCAGGTTCTAAAGCAGCTAGATGGGCTAGAAAACATTATGTAGGTAAAAAATACAGATATGGTATTAATACTCATCTATCTAAAAGAAATCCTACGTATTGTTCAAAAATTGTTTATCAAGCATATAGATATGGAATAGGTAGAAAAGCAATGTCTTCACCAACACCAATAGTTTCACCATATACATTACCTAATTTTTCTTCTAATTCTTATAAGTTAAAAAGAGTGAAAACTTATTAAGATTTTTAAACTTCCTATGCTAATAAGCCTCTTACAAATTTGTATGTGCTAAACTGTTTGTGTCAGATGACATTAGATAGCATCTCCTCGTGTTGATTATTTTGATTGGCTAACCAATATTAATTCTAGCAAGAAGAGATGCATTTTTTTGTGACAACGGTAGAACCTGTTCTGAACCATACGCTATGCGTATGGTATTCTTTATACAAACAAAAAACAGGGTACTACTTTAAAGTAATACCCTGTTTTAAAATTAAATTTTAATTTATTAAACAAATTTAAGTACTTGGTCAACGATTTTAGCAATTGTATTAGCAATGCCAAAGCCCATGTCTACCCAGTCTTGTTTGACATGTAAACCTGAATTTACTGCATTATGTAATGATTCAACAATACCTGACATAAATGTACACTCCTTTATACAAATTAAAATGATGTAACCATATAAGTTTGTAACATTTCTAGAATGATTTGTAAACTTAATTTACACTATTTTAATATATCACATCATTAACAATGACAAAAAATACCGGACTCTATATTAAATAGAATCTGGTATTTTTGATTTGTCCATCCATTTTTTTAATATAAAAAGATGTTATTAATATCATGCTCTTGGAGATTATATATAAATTTAGTATTCAATATTTGGTATTTTATTTACATGTTTTTGATAACGTTTAAGTACACTATAACCAATAGTACAAATAGCTATTGCTACAAATAATTTTTTCAAATTTGTCATTCCTTTACTCTATTTGTTTTCATAATAATTTAATTCTAAATCTTTAGATGTTTGTTTTCGAATAGTTCTCATTAATCCAATATCATTAACTAATGATTGGCCATAAGATGGTATCATTTTTTTGATTTTTGGTGTCCATTTTGATTCATATTCTGAGAAGTTTTTTTCAAGTACTTCTAAAGCTACAGAAACTGAAGTTGAAGCCCCAGGTGATTCTCCTAGTAAAGCAATAATTGAGTGATCTTTAGAATTAACTACTTCCGTTCCAAATTGAATATAACCTTTTCCATGTTCAGGTGTATCTTTGATGACTTGTACACGTTTACCAGCAGTATATAACTGCCAATCTTCATCACGTGCTTCTGGATAAAACGTACGTAAATGATTCATACACCCTTCTTTAGTCATTAATATTTGATCAAACGAATATTTAATTAAAGGAAGGTTTTTAACTGCAGAAGATAAAAGTGTTGTAATATTATATGGCTTAATCGATTTAAATAAATCTAAATTCGAACCATTTTTTAAGAATTTAGGGCCTACACTAGCAAATGGGCCAAATAATAAGGTACGTTCACCATCAATATAACGTGTATCCAAGTGAGGTACAGTCATAGGTGGTGTACCTTTAGGCTCTTTACCATATACCTTAGCGTCATGCTTGGCTATGGTATCAGGGTTAGTACAAATTAAGAATTGACCTGTAATTGGGAAACCACCCAAATTTTTGCTTTCTGGAATACCTGTTTTTTGTAATAATGGAATGGCTCCACCACCAGCACCAATAAATACATAATCAGCAAGTTCTGTTTGCACATCACCACTATTGCGTTGACGTACTTTAACTTCCCATTTACCATCTTTTCGATGATTAAAATCTATGACTTCATGATTATATTGAACATTAGCATTCGGATGTTGTTCAATATTTTTAGCCATTTTTCGAGTAAGCTCACCAAAATTAACATCTGTACCTTCATTAATTTTACTAGCGGCCATAATGTCACTCGAATTATGCCCTTTCATCATTAAAGGAATCCATTTTCTCATTTCCTCAATATCTTCCGTATATTCAATATTGTCAAACATCGGAAAATCTTTCATCGCATAATAGCGATCTTTTAAAAATTGAACATTATTTTTACCTCTCACAAAACTAATATGAGGTAAA
>NZ_KV793034.1:0-697 GCF_001808345.1 Staphylococcus sp. HMSC06C11 | reverse complement strand
GCTCAACTGGATAGAGCGTTTGACTACGGATCAAAAGGTTATGGGTTCGACTCCTATCGGGCGCGCTTATTCTACGGGAAGTAGCTCAGCTTGGTAGAGCACTTGGTTTGGGACCAAGGGGTCGTAGGTTCGAATCCTGTCTTCCCGATAGTACATATTAATTTTGGGGGCTTAGCTCAGCTGGGAGAGCGCCTGCTTTGCACGCAGGAGGTCAGCGGTTCGATCCCGCTAGTCTCCACCATTATTAATTTACAAACTACATAACGGCGGTGTAGCTCAGCTGGCTAGAGCGTACGGTTCATACCCGTGAGGTCGGGGGTTCGATCCCCTCCACCGCCACTACTTATTAGTTGTAGAATTATATTTAGGACCTTTAGCTCAGTTGGTTAGAGCTAACGGCTCATAACCGTTCGGTCGCAGGTTCGAGTCCTGCAAGGTCCATATAATTTTGGAGGAATACCCAAGTCCGGCTGAAGGGATCGGTCTTGAAAACCGACAGGAGCTTAACGGCTCGCGGGGGTTCGAATCCCTCTTCCTCCGTTTTATAAATGGTCCCGTAGTGTAGCGGTTAACACGCCTGCCTGTCACGCAGGAGATCGCGGGTTCGATTCCCGTCGGGACCGCCATTTTTAATTAATTTAATAGCGATTTACCTATAAATAATGGAGGAATACCCAAGTCCGGCTGAAGGGATCGG
>NZ_KV793033.1:0-31552 GCF_001808345.1 Staphylococcus sp. HMSC06C11 | reverse complement strand
TATCTGAGTCAGAAGCACTATCTGAATCTGAATCGTTATCTGAGTCGGAAGCACTGTCTGAGTCTGAGTCACTATCTGAATCTGAATCGCTATCTAAATCCGTGTCGTTGTCTGAGTCTGAATTTAAATCATTTATTGCATTCGAATCAGACTCTCCGTTCTCATCATTTTCAGAAGTTGCAAGTGGATTTATGTTATTTTCATTAGATTGAGGCTGATGACTTATTGAATTGTCGTCACTAAAAGTCTGATTTTCAGATTCTGCTTTATTAATATCATTATTCGAAGAAATGGGCTGTATATTCTCCTCTGCTGCATGTGCATGATTATCAAATAAGGGTGTACTCAACATAAATGCAAAACCTGTTAATACAAACGAATGCTTGATTTTATTGTTATTCATAAGTCAATCACCTCCTCTTTAAATTCTTTTATCATCTTTAGTATATAGAAAATATTAGATTTTTGCATTCAAATAAGACTTTTGAAAATGAATATTAATCTTGTTGAAATTTCATAGTAATTATTTGTGCATTATGAAAAGTATAATTATTATAGTATGTATAAATCAAAAGCAAAGGAGTATTTTAAAAATGGGGATTTTTAATAATACTGAAAATGAACAATCATTTAACGAAGCAATTGAAACTAGAAGAACTATTTATAATTTAGAAAAAACAATATCTATTAGTGATGAAGAACTAGAAGAATTAATCGCACATGCTGTAAAGCATGTACCTTCTGCATTCAACTCTCAATCAACAAGAATAGTTTTACTTTTGAATGACAAAAATGAACAATTCTGGGAAAATACAAAATCTATTTTAAAAGAAACAATGGGTCCTGACAGAGATTTTGAACCTACTCGCCAAAAAATTGATAATTTCAAACATTCTCATGGCACAATTCTTTATTATGAAGATCAAAGTGTTATTAATGCATTACAAGATAAAATGCCTAACTTCTATGAAAACTTTGAAATTTGGTCAAACCAAGCTAACGCGATGCATCAGTATGCTATTTGGACTGCTTTAGCTACTAAAGGCATCGGTGCATCTTTACAACACTATAATCCAATTGTAGACGAATCTACTGCAAGCCAATTTGATATTCCGAATACATGGAAATTAATCGCACAAATGCCTTTCGGTGATGTACGTGAGAGTGCGAATGAAAAAGAAATTAAACCTGTAGAAGATCGTTTTATTATTAAAAAATAATTTAATTAACTGCGTCTGTGTAGGTATTACACAGACGCTTTTTTGCGTTTAATACGTAACTTTAGTATCTTATAAATAACTCGTAATAGGGAGTGAAGAAGATGAAAATTCAACTTTTTCAATTTCATATAACTTATGGAAATGCTAATGAAAATGAATCCAAAATAAAAAAATGGTTTAAAGAATACTTGAACGATGATACGGAGGTCGTTGTTTTACCTGAAATGTGGAACAACGGATACGCTTTAGAGGATTTAAAGGTTAAAGCAGATACTAATTTAAAACGAAGTTTTTCATTTATAGCTCAACTGGCTAAACAATTCAATGTTGATATTATTGCAGGTTCTGTATCAAATATTAGAGACAATAACGTGTATAATACGGCATTTTCAGTGAATAAAGATGGTGAGTTAATAAATGAGTACGATAAAGTCCATCTTGTACCAATGCTTAGAGAACCTGAGTTTCTGACTGATGGCAATAAAGTACCTGAACCTTTTCAATTGTCAGATGGTACCCTAGCTACACAAATCATATGCTATGATTTACGGTTTCCTGAATTGTTAAGATATCCAGCTAAAAATGGTGCTAAAATTGCATTTTACGTTGCACAATGGCCTAGTGCTAGACTTAATCATTGGTTGGCATTGCTTAAAGCAAGAGCTATTGAAAATGATATGTATGTAGTTGCAGCTAATGGTTGCGGTAATGATGGAAACACGGAGTACGCTGGATATTCGACAGTTATCAATCCAAATGGTGAGATTGTTCAAGAATTGGGCAGTGATGAAGGTGTCCTCACCACTAATGTAGATTTAGAATTGGTTGATCAACAAAGAGAGTCTATACCTGTACTTAGAAATCTAAAACCTAATTTATATAAATAAAATTAAGCCGTGAGCTTGGGAGGGACTCACGGCTTTGATAACTTATTATTAAGGGAATGTTTTTACAGTTATTTTTTCAATCTATTTTTTGGGGATGTTATTAATTATGAAAAAATTTTAGTGAATTTATCTATTTTATTAATGATAAATTGAATGTTGTTTACGATAGCTTACATGCTAGAAATAATTACCTAATTAAAGGTAGCTAAGAATAATACGTAACACTGAGTCCAAGGAAACTACAGCTTTATAGCAAATGCTGCTCACTTGCTATTAACTTTGGGTTATTAAGTTGGGATGGCTTAACAACCCATTACTTAGTCATACTATACGAAGAAAACAAAGTTACAATGAAAGAATTCAAAACTTATTTTTTGAATTTTTTAATTGTATCAATGATCCATTTAATGAAATCACTGATTGTAGATACGATATCTGCAGCCATTACACTTCACTCCTTCCAACTAAATAATGGATTTGAATGATTTGGGAAGAATCATTCAATTAAGATTAAGCAAATTTTTCAACTATCTTTCTATCACATCTCTGTGATATGAGTCTATTAAAACATGGTTTTTACATTAAAGTACGATAATTCCTTAACTCGTCAAAAAATGTACTTAAGTGTATTTCTATTTATGTTAAAATATCACTTGGGAATTAAAAATAACACTTAGGTATATTTTTTAAACAGTTAGGCATAATATTTAAAATGAGTTGCGCAAAATTGTATAATGTATTATGAGGAGAGTAATAGACGATTGAATATAATAGATAGAAAAATTGATGAATTTGCTAACTATTTACAACGCAAAAACAACTTAGATCATATACAATTTTTGAAAGTTCGCTTAGGTATGCAGGTAGTATTAACAAATATTGAAAAAACAATTATTGTATACGGGTTAGCATTAATTTTCCAGACTTTTTATTACACACTTTTAACTCATTTAAGTTATTTTTTAATTAGAAGTAATGCTCATGGTGCACACGCAAAATCATCCCTATTATGTCATATTCAAAATATAATTCTTTTTATTTTATTCCCATATTTGATAATAAAGTTTGATGTAAAATATCTAATATTATTATTTTTGGCATTGATAGGTTTTATTATAGTTATTAAGAATGCACCTGCAGCAACGAAAAAACAACCCATACCTAAACGCCTACTAAAACGTAAGAAAATACTCTCCATTGTTTTATATTGCTTTATTCTAGTAGTTTCATTCGTTACATTTGAGCCAGTTAATAAACTTATTTTATTTGGCGAATTTTTAGAGTCATTGACACTATTATCTATTTTTTTCCCTAAGGAGGATACATGATTATGGAAGGATTATTTAATTTATTTATAAAATTCTTTACTATGATATTTGAATTCATTGGTTTTGTAGCAGGAGCAAATCCATGCGCTTCTTATTTCGATGAACCTGAGGTACCTAAGGAATTATCTAAACTTTACGAGTAAACTTTACAGAAAGTGTGTAAGTTATGGATGAAATTAATTTTTTACCATTTGCAGCCCTACAGGTTTTTTTAATATTTTGGGTTACAAAAGTTATTATTAATATGAAGTTTAATTTGAGGGATTATTTAATCATTTTATCGATTGTAATCCCTTCTACTATACTTTATTATTTTTGGCATAGTAAAGCTCTTATTGCTTTAGTAATAATTATTACAATATTCTTCTACACCAAGATTAAGTTATATTCCGTGATTGTTGTTTTATTCACCAATATGATTTTATATTTAACTAATTTCATAACGGTATACATATATTTAACTATAAAAGATTGGATTCCCAATAGATTAGTTTTATTAACGATACACTTCAGTTTCTTTGTAGTTATAGCTCTAATTATAGCTTATTTAACTCAATTATTATTTAAAAAACTTAAAGAATCATACCTATCACTCAATAAAAGATACTTATTTATTATTACTATTGTACTATTAGTATCTTTTATTTTACTTTATATGGTTTCTCAAACAGATATGCAAGCAAATGACAGTCTCAAATTATACGCTGTCTTATTAGTAGCTCTTATCGTATTTTTAAGTGTAGTAATTCTAATCATGTCAACGTTCACTCTACGTGAAATGAAGTATAAGCGTAATCTTGAAGAAATTGAAACGTACTATGAATATACGCTACGTATCGAAAGTATCAATAATGAGATGCGTAAGTTCCGACATGATTACGTCAATATTCTTTCTACGCTTTCAGATTTTATTCGTGAAGATGATATGCAAGGTCTTAAAAAATATTTCAATGAACAAATTGTTCCTATGAAGGATAATATGAAAACGCGCTCTATAAAAATAA
The DNA here is from genome assembly GCF_001808345.1 of Staphylococcus sp. HMSC06C11. Lineage (NCBI taxonomy): Bacteria > Bacillati > Bacillota > Bacilli > Caryophanales > Staphylococcaceae > Staphylococcus > Staphylococcus sp. HMSC06C11. The sequence continues at coordinate 27,113 of NZ_KV793033.1, read as the reverse complement.
ATGGTATTGAAAATCTTAAAGTTAGAGAAATTAAAGGGTTAATTACTACTAAAATTCTTCAAGCTCAAGAGAAAGCAATACCGATTAGTATAGAGGTTCCTGATGAAATTGATAAAATCGAAATGAACACTATAGAGTTCAGCCGTATTTCAGGAATTATTTTGGATAATGCCATTGAAGCTTCAGAAGTTCTTGATGATCCACTTATTCAAATTGCTTTTATTAATAATGAAGAATCTGTTACATTCATTGTGATGAATAAATGTAGCGATGATACCCCTAAAATACATGAATTATTTGAAGAAGGCTTTTCAACTAAAGGCGATAACAGAGGGTTAGGTCTATCTACGCTTAAAGAACTGACTGACCAAAATGAGAACGTCCTATTAGATACTGTTATCGAAAATGGATATTTCGTTCAAAAAGTAGAAATTATTAATACGGAAGCATAAGGATGTGAAATATAGATGAAGATATTCGTTTGCGAAGACGATCCTAGACAAAGAGAAAACATGGTTTCAATTATCAAAAATTACATCATGATAGAAGAAAAACCTATGGAACTAGCTCTCGCAACTGATGATCCTTATGAAGTGCTTGAGCAATCAAAAGAAATGAATGATATTGGTTGTTATTTCTTAGACATTCAATTAGAAGCTGATATGAATGGTATTAAACTTGGTAGTGAAATTCGTAAACATGACCCTGTGGGTAACATTATTTTTGTAACAAGTCACAGCGAACTTACTTATCTCACTTTTGTTTATAAAGTGGCTGCTATGGATTTCATTTTCAAAGATGATCCTTCAGAACTAAAAACAAGAATCATTGACTGTCTTGAAACTGCTCATACACGTCTTAAGTTGCTATCTAAAGAAAGTAATGTTGAAACAATTGAGTTAAAACGTGGTAGTAACTCTGTGTATGTTCAATATGACGATATTATGTTCTTTGAATCATCAACTAAGTCACACAGATTAATCGCACACTTAGATAACCGTCAAATTGAATTTTACGGTAATCTTAAAGAGTTAGCTCAACTTGATGAACGTTTCTTTAGATGTCATAACAGCTTTGTAGTGAATAGACATAACATTGAATCGATTGATTCTAAAGAGCGTATCGTTTATTTCAAAAATGGTGAAAATTGTTTCGCGTCTGTGCGTAATGTTAAAAAAATCTAACACACTTTAAAATACCCAGCTTATTTATCACTCTATAGTGAATAAGCTGGGTTTCTTTATGAGTTTAGGAACCTTTTTCAATTTCTTCTGTTGTGGGTAAACTTTCAATGGCGCCATATCTTGTAGTTGTTATAGCTGCCACTTTATTACCAAATTCGAGAATGCTATTACCTTCATTTTCAAATAATTGAGCAACATCAATAATATCTGAAGATAATATACGACTAATAACGGCTCCTATAAAGGCATCACCGGCACCTGTAGTATCTATAGCTTTAACTTTGAAACCTTGATGTTCTATAGTAAATTGGTTCTTAGTAAACGCTTGTGCCCCTTTCGGACCTTTAGTATAAATCACTACAGCCACGTTACCTTTAAATAGTGACTGTATAGCTTTAGTTTCATCTTTCATTCCTGTTATAAATTCTAGTTCTTCATCTGAAACTTTTACTACATTCGCTTTAGGAATAAATTCATGAATTGCTTGACGACATGCTTCTGGGTCTTCCCATAAAGGTAAGCGTACATTAGGATCAAATACTATCGTTCCATTAGCCTTCTCAAATTTTTCAATCATTTTTGAATGTGCTTGTTTCATTAAACTTTCAACTAAATCCACAGAACAGAAATGTAGAATGTCTTGATCAGTAACCTCTATATCTTCAATATGTGAGGGATCATAAAGCATGTCAGCAGAAGGCTTACGATAAAACGAGAAATCTCGCTGACCATCTTCTTTTAAACTTACAAAAGCTAGTGCTGTATTTGCTTCATTGGTACGTTGAATATAGTCTACACCTACACCAATGCGTTCAATGGTTTCAACAATAATGTCACCAAATGCATCATGTCCTAATTGCGTGACCATTTCGGAATGACCACCTAGTTTACTCACTGTTGCTGCTACGTTACAAGGTGCCCCACCTACCTGACGACTAAATTGTTCTACGTCTTTAAGTTCTGAATTTGTGACATGTGGTATAAAATCGATAAGTGCTTCACCTATTGCAAACAACCTTCTCATTATATATCATCCCTTTAGTTCAAATTTCGTAAATTGTAAATATACTTGTCCTGACTCAGTAGATGCTTTGATACCCGTAGAAGCTTCACTTGGGAAAATACGGGATGTAAGTACACGTTCACCATTATTACAAAATATTTCTATACTCGACGTATCTGCAAAAATGTGTAACTGGTTTAAAGGTGTATCTAAAATGGTTGAACGCGTTGTGCCATCCACATTTGTAGGTAATAAACCACTTTCTGACCGATCTAATGTGAGCGAATTCTCACGTTGATTATAGGTAATCAATGTAGACTCATTTCTAGAACTTCTAAGCTCAAAATAAATTTCAGTTGCATCATTTTCTAAAATATCAATAATCATTTCATATTGTTTGCCTTCATAGGGGTGCAATTTGCGGTTAAATTTATTTGCATACCCTAATGCAGTCTCTTTGTTCGTTCTTAAAGTTTCTAGAGCTTTTAATGGTCGTTGCTTTAATTTACCATTTTCGAGAGTAAGTTCTCTTGGAATCGTTAAACAATGTGCCCAACCTTCACTATCTGTCGGATAATCACTTTCTGGTAAGCCCATCCAACCAATTAATATGCGTTTTCCATCTTTATCTATAAATGTTTGAGGTGCATAAAAATCAAAGCCTCTATCTAACTCTTGAAACTCTTGATGATCAAATGTCATATTTTCAATATTTAAATGACCGATCATGTAGCCAGATTGATAAATATTGCGATATTTATTTCCATCCGCTTCAATCCCTTGCGGACAAAATAAAATAACACCCTGTCCATCTAATTCGAAATAATCAGGGCATTCCCACATGTAACCAAAATGATTTAAATTCGTTTGAATTTCACCAAGAAATGTCCAGTTAACAACATCATCACTTTGATATAGTAGTAACCGCCCTTGTTCATTATTATTTTGGGCTCCTATAATTGCATACAATTGATCATCTTTTTTAAACACTTTAGGATCTCTAAAATGACTTGTGTATCCATCAGGTTGTCCATGAATTACTGGTTTAGGAAACTTCTCAACTGAACCATCTTCTTTAACGCGAGCAATCATTTGACTGGAGGTACGTTTCCAATAATTGTCTCTATGATTACCGGTATAAATGTAATAAAGATGACCATTAAACTCAAATGCACTACCACTATAAACACCATGACTATCATATTTTGTGTCAGGCTCTAATATAGGACCTTGTGCTTTGAAATGTACTAAATCATCACTTTTATAATTAAACCAATATTTCAAACCATGAACCGCCCCTAGAGGGAACCATTGATGTGATATGTAATAATAGCCGTCATAATAAATGAGACCATTTGGATCATTGAGCAATCCTGTTTCAGGCTGAATATGGTATGTCTGTCTATAAGGAGAAGCATCGACTCGTTGTTTTAAATTTTTAAATGTCTCTGTATCAACATCCTCTATTCGTTGATAACGTGCTTCACGTGTCCATTCCGCCATGTTTTCACTCCTAATCTCGACTGATTTGACTTTTACTTAACTTTATTATTTTAACATATTAGCTTAACACTACGATGTAGAATTTTTGTTAAGAACGCTTATTTATGAAAATGAAAACCACAATACTTTAACGTTTTTATGATAAATAAATTTTCTTAAGTATATATCTTAACAAATTTAATCATCGTAGTGGTATCGGTTCCAAATTATTATAAAATAAAAATCCCTCACCTTTTACTTAATGACAGGAATTTTTATTTTAAGTTCTGTAGTTTGATGATTTAATAATTGATTAATTTCTTTAAGTGCTTGCTCTCCTGCTTCTTTATAATTTAAGTGAATTGTTTCAATTATCGGAGACACTACTTGTGTCATTGGATCACCACCAAATCCAAAAATTGCATGAGGAGATAGATCTTTCTTATGATCCGCACAAAATTTGTGAATTGCTAAGGCAATTGAATCCGTTGCACCGACAATTGCATCAACTTCCGTTATATTGGATAAATATCTCTCAACATCTACCAGAGCTTCTTCATATTTAAATGTAGTTTCATAAATCTTAGGTTCAATATTATATTGTTTTAGAGCATCTATTAGTCCCTTTTTACGTTTAATACCAACAGCAACATCACGTTCACTAACGCTAAATAAAGTGACTTGGTGTAGTCCTTTTTGACCTATTCTCATACCTATTTCAAATCCAGCTTGGTAATCATCATGATATATACTATGCAATTGTGCATGTTCTTGCCCTACAATAATAACCGGTACGTTAATCTTTTCTATAATTTGAATATGTTGTTCAGTAATGTTTGTAGCCATTAAAACAATACCATCTACTTTACTTCTTGATAATGTTTCTAATGCTGCAAGTTCTGCTTCTAGTTCAAGTCCAGTATAATTTAATAAGAGTTGATAGTTATGTAAATGACATTGGTTGATGACACCTTTAATAGTTTCATCAACTGCGAATGAATTCATACGTGGAATAATTGCTCCAATAAGATTTGTACGTCTTGCTCTTAAACTTTGAGCAAATTGATTAGGTTGATAATCATACTCTTTAATAATTTTTGTCAGCTTTTCTTTTGTTTTATTACTAACGGATCCATTGTTTAAAAACCTTGAAACAGTACTTTTTGATACACCCGCTAGCTTGGCGATATCAGAAATATTTTTCATAAGAAAACTCACCTATCATATATTCAATAACTTAAACTTATTCTATCACATATGTAATCGCTTTAAATACTTAAATCAATTACATTTTAAATACTAAAGTTTAATTGATATGAAGGTGAGTGTATTTATTTTTGAAAATAATTTTTAAAATTTCATACGGCGATTGAATTTGTTCAATTCGCCATAGAAGTAGGCCTTTTCTCCATGAACGATTGCATCAAGACCTGTTTTATCCTCCTCTTCAGTAGTTGCTAAAGGAGTGAATGATTTAATTACTCTAGCTATCATGTATGTAACTATTGCACTAAATACGACAGTTGCTATTGCTGCTGCTAATTGAATGCAAATGACTTTAAAGTTACCTGTATATATGAGTCCATTTTCAATAGCATCATTTACTTTATGAGACTGGAACACACCTGTTAAAACTGCGCCTAATACTCCCCCTACACCATGAATACCAAATGCATCTAGAGCATCATTATATTGTAACTTCACTTTAATTAAATTAATAACGACATAACAACCGATACCACCAATTATAGCTATGATCATGGCACTTAAATAGTTAACATAACCTGCTGCTGGAGTAATAGCAACGAGACCTGATAAAGCGCCTGATAATAATCCTAAAAGACTTGTCGTTTTTTTCAAAGCATACTCTAAAATTAACCATCCTAGCGCACCTGCACTTGCAGCGATGACTGTGTTAACAAATGAAACCATTGCGATTTGGTCGAAAGTAAATGCACTACCTACATTAAAGCCATACCAACCCAACCATACTAAAATACCTCCGATGAGAGTTATTAGTAAGTTATGTGGGGTATGTTTCTCTTGCTTTTTACCTACACCAATCATTATTCCTAATATAAGACCAGACACCCCTGAGGTAATATGCACAACTGTACCCCCGGCATAATCAATAGCACCGAGTTTACTAATCCATCCGCCGCCCCACACCCAGTGAGCTACTGGACTATAGATAAATACAACCCATAAACCGACAAAAATAAGATAAGGGATAAATCTCATTTTTTCAGCAATTGAACCTGATAAAATAGAAACTGCTATAGTACAGAACATCATTTGGAATAACATGAAGAGTGCGAGAGGGACATGAGGGCTAATAGTTTTAGAAATAGCAAAGCCTACATGGTTTAGACCTAGAAATTTTAAGCCACCTAACCAATCATTACCTTGATCAAAACTAATAGAAAAACCAATAATCATCCACGCAAAGGTAACGATAACTATTGCAGCCATACTTTGCATTACTGTATTTAATGCATTCTTAGATTGGACTAGACCTCCATAAAATAAACTTAATCCTGGAGTCATTAACCAAACTAATAATGTACATAGAAATAAGAAAATTGTATCATCCATATTCATTCTTACCACTTCCTTTAGCAACATCATAAAGAGTGTTTAGTAGAAGTGCAAAAATCGGTAAGATAAAATTACACTAATTGTAAGATTAAGTGACATCATAACTTGAGTATTTGAATATATTAAAATAAAAAAGCCAGTGACATCGTATGATATCACTAGCTTACGTCTAAATTAAATTTAAGGTTTTTGAATAGTTATCGTCCAAGAAGCATCATCTAATTGTTCATAATTAGTGACTGGATATCCATTTTCAGCTGCCCAGTTTGGTAAGGCTTCTGTTGCCTGCGTACAATCAAAGTCTATTTTTAATTCATCGCCTTGCTCTAACTCTTCCATTTTCTTTTGCGCTTCAATAAGTGGAAATGGACACACCATTCCAACAGTACCTAATTCATGTACCAATTTCTTATCCTCCTTACCTTATGTTGTCTGAGTTTGTTGACTCACTTGTTTACGTTTAGATTTTTCATTAGATGATTGTTGAAACTTTTTCATTGGTTTAATAAAAATAAAATAACTCATGAACCATACACCAACTATCATTGATGCTAAACCTAACCATCCTTGCCAGCTCATTGTTGCGGTTTCTACTAACCCATTACCAATTGAACATCCACCAGCTACTGAAGCACCAAATCCCATCAATATGCCACCAATAGCACTGTTACGAATCGTCTTCTTATCTGGAAGTCTCCATTTAAATTCTTTAGACCCTCTAGCAGCAATATATGAACCAATAAAGATACCGAGCACTAATAAAACGCCCCAATCGATGAACTTAGTGTCACCGGATATTAGAAAGTTAATCAAATTAGCAGATGGAGTCGTAATCCCAAGTCCATAAGGTCGACCAGTTGATTCACTCATGGGCCATGCTAGTAAAGCAATAAGTCCTACGGCAATACCAGCTATAAATGGATGGTATTTTCTTTCAAATAAATAGTGTCTAATACCTGTATATTTTTGTTTTAACTTAGGCACCATCACTTTCGGTTTACGTATAGTTTTCACAACCATTGTAATTGTAATAATTGCTAAAATTAAAACAAGTACCCAATTAGGAAGCCCTGTTGAATGACTTACACTCGCATTCACGTTCGTAGGCTTATTAATCATATTCATAACAGGAAGGAGTACTCCTGTTTTAGTAATTGCAGAAGTTATAGCATATAAAATTAATGCCACCCAACTTCCAATTAAACCTTCGCCAGCACGATACCACGTACCTGTGGCACAGCCACCAGCTAATACAATACCAACGCCAAATATAAATGATCCTATAATCGTCCCTAATACTGGAAATGTATGTGTAGGCACTTCAATAATACCTAAGCTTGTTAATATGAGTAATCCCAAACTCTGAACTGTTATAGCTACGAGCAATGCATAAAACATTTTATTACTTTTTTGGACATACATGTCTCTGAAACCGCCCGCTAGACAGAATCTTGTTCGTTGCATTACGAACCCTAATAATACTCCGACAATAAGTCCACTAATTATCATCCATGTCATTTAATCACCTATTTCCGATATAAATACTAAGGTATTATATTAGAAAAAATGAAAAATTGCAAGTTCAATATTTTTTGAAACCTAATGTATTTTCAATTCTTTACTCAATGATTTTAAATCCTCTTTTGAAAAATGACTAAATTTATACCACTCATGATTGTTATAGTAAACAAATAATTTACTTCCCAGCAGTCCTTTCGAGCACTTATATCTCACAACTTTATTAATATCTAACTCTATATCAAATGGAGTATATTCTTTGCCATAAGCTTTGAATTGTAAAGTATTCTCATTGATTACTAATTTTCCAGGAACCCTTATCATTTGAGGGATATGTGCTTTAAATGTACAGTTTGCTTCAAATTTCATTATGGCTTGTGCCCCCTTTATTTTATTACGTATACTATATCATTTTTACATAATAAAGTAGCATCCTAAATTAGGATGCTAAAAGTTATTAATTATTATTACTATAGTTCTTCATAAAGAACAATAGTGATTGTAGTTCAATACCCAAATCAATATGGTGAACTTGTACATCTTGTGGTGTTTTAACTCTGCTTGGCGTAAAGTTAAGTATACCTTTCACACCCGCTTCAACGAGTTGATCAGCAACCTGTTGTGCTACACTTTCAGGAGTCGTTAATATCACAACGTCAATTTCTTCTGCTGCTAATGTAGATTGAATTTCATTGATATTTTTAACAACGACTTTACCCACTTTCTCTCCAATTAGATCTTCTCTAATATCGAAAGCTTCAGTAATTGTCATCTCAGCGTGTATTGAAAAATTATAAGTAAGTAACGCGCGACCTAGATTACCAACACCTACTATCGCAATTTTAATTTCATCACTTTCACTTAGTTCAGACTTGAAAAATTCAAGCATACTATCGATGTTGTAACCATAGCCTTTTTTACCTAATTCACCAAAATATGAAAAATCACGACGAATCGTTGCCGAATCTATTTGTAAAGCTTCACTGATTGCTTTAGAATTCACACGGTCGATACCCTTAGATTTTAATGTACTCACAAATCTATAATATAAAGGTAAACGCTTTAATGTAGCACGAGGAATTTTAATATTTTCTGGCATCCAATATGTCCCCCTTAAAGTTTGAATGAATTATATTTATGTATTCAAACGTTTTATCGTGCAAGTTGTAAGGCGTTTAAATAAACAAATAATTGCCTTCAATGAATACTTAAATATTATACATTATTGATTTTTAAAAATAAATATCTCAGTTTCATGTAATGCGCGAATGCTGTAAAATAAAGATAATTGAGTCAATAAATAGCTTAATCGTCATACCTTATGAGGTAGATGTACCCTATTATTAAAAAATAATGCTTAACTATTTAAAATTCACATAAAATTAAAATTTTTTAAATCTTATTGATTACATATAGTCTATAACTATTTAATAGAATTAGAAAGGTGAGAATCGAATGATACTTTTACAACTTAATGACATCTCGAAATCGTTCGATGGTGAAGATATTTTTACTGATGTAGACTTTGAAGTTAAAACTGGTGAAAGAATTGGTGTCGTTGGTCGAAACGGTGCAGGTAAATCTACATTAATGAAAATCATAGCCGGCGTAGAAGGTTACGATAGTGGTCATATATCGAAAATAAAAAATTTAAAAATGGGTTACCTCACGCAACAAATGACACTTAACTCCACGGCTACTGTCTTCGAAGAGATGTCAAAACCATTTGAACATATAAAAAATATGGAAAACTTAATTAAAGAGGAAACAGATTGGTTGGCACAACATACAAATGAATATGAAACCAAAACTTATCAAGAGCATATGGAACGTTATGAATCATTAACAAACCGGTTTGAACAACTTGAAGGTTATCAGTATGAAAGTAAAATAAAAACAGTTCTTCACGGGCTTAATTTTACTGAAAGTGATTTTAACAAACCCATTAATGATTTTAGTGGTGGTCAAAAAACACGACTTTCTCTTGCTCAAATGTTATTAAATGAACCCGACTTACTATTGCTAGATGAGCCAACAAACCACTTAGATTTAGAGACTACTAAATGGTTAGAAGATTATTTAAAATATTTCAAAGGCGCCATTATCATAATTAGTCACGATAGATATTTCCTAGACAAAATAGTTACTCAAATTTATGATGTTGCCCTTGGAGACGTTAAACGTTATGTAGGTAATTATGAACAATTTATTGAGCAACGTGACCAATACTATGAAAAACGTATGCAAGAGTATGAAAAGCAACAAGAAGAAATTCAAAAATTAGAAACATTTGTTGATAAGAATATTACACGCGCTTCAACAAGTGGCATGGCTAAAAGTCGACGTAAAACGTTAGAAAAAATGGAACGTATAGATAAGCCAATGATTGACGCTAGAAGCGCAAATATCCAATTTGGCTTTGAAAGAAATACAGGCAATGATGTCATGCATATTCGTGACCTAAAAATTGGTTATGATTCACCTATCACTCAACCTATTAATATCGAAGTATTCAAGGGGGATCATATCGCAGTAATAGGACCAAATGGCGTAGGAAAAACGACACTTATCAAAACAATTGCCGATAAGCAAAACAAACTTGGTGGAGAAATTACTTTTGGAGCAAATCTTCAAATAGGCTACTATGACCAAAAACAAGCTGAATTCAAATCTAATAAAACAATTTTAGATTACGTTTGGGACCAGTACCCTACTATGAATGAAAAAGATGTACGTGCTGTACTAGGTCGTTTCTTATTTGTACAAGAAGATGTTAAAAAAATAATTAATGACCTATCTGGCGGTGAAAAAGCTCGTTTGCAATTAGCTTTATTAATGTTGCAAAAAGACAATGTGCTGATTTTAGACGAACCTACCAACCACTTAGATATCGATTCAAAAGAAATGTTAGAACAAGCGTTAAAACATTTTGAAGGTACAATAATATTTGTTTCTCATGATAGATATTTTATTAATCAGCTTGCAAATAAAGTATTTGATTTGAATCATGAAGGTGGACAGATATATCTCGGGGACTATCAATACTATATTGAGAAAACTGAAGAAACTGCTGCACTAAAAGCTCAAGAAGAATTGAAGAATTCTTCTTCAAAAACCAATAACAATAATGACACTTCTATTTCTTCTTCAGCATATTCAAGTCAAAAACAACAGAAAAGTCATCAACGTAAAATCGAACGTCAGATTGAACAATGTGAAACTAAGATTGAAGAATTTGAAACTCATATTTCTTATATTGAAACACAATTAACTCAGCCAGAAGTATTTAATGATCCAATGAAAGCTGCAGAATTAGCTGAGGAAAAAAATAATACCGAACAAAAATTAGAACAAGTAATGTTAGAATGGGAAGAATTACAAGAAAAATTATAAATATCCATTTATTATTGAGACACTTAAAGGTAGAATTTCTTACTTTTTAGTGTCTTTTAGTATGTTATTACACAAATTTTATTCACACGCTATATTGTTAATTTGATAGCTATCCACACACTTATCCTAGTTATCCACAAGTAAATTAACACTTTCGCTAAAAATTATTCGAGTTATACACGGTAATATCCACACTTTTCAACAGTGTTTATCCACAGTTTACACACATTTTGTTGATAAGTACGCACGTTCCCTATTGACATCTTATATTTAGTATGAAGATTTGAGTCTAAAATTTATTTATGAAATAATTTAACTATAACTATATTGAGGAGACATTTATGACTAATAATCAGACGTTTGGACTCATCGTTCTTATCTTTATTATTTTAATAGCGATTGTAAATATCACCGTTTCATTTATCGAAAGGAGAAAAACAATCGCTAAAATTAATACGCTTTGGGATAGGAAAGCTAAATTAGAGACATTTATAAGGCCTAATTCTAGGTTTGATGCTCAATATCAAGAGTATAAGGATAATTACACTGATCAACATCCTCTTATAGATGATAAAACTTGGTCAGATTTAAATATTGAAGCTCTATTTCATAAAATAAACTTTAATTTTACCGCTATTGGAGAAATGAAATTATATGCTACATTAAGAGGAATGTTCTCGATTGAAAATCGATCACTCATCAAGCGTTATAGCGAGGATAAATCTTTTCGTTTAAATGTATCTTACATACTTTCTAAAATAGGCAAAACTGTATACCCATTATTCCCAGATCAATTAACACCAATTCCTAAGAACAATCTCTTAATGTTTTGTCCTTTATTACCTTTAATTGCATTTTTATCTATATTTATTTCACCAGAAATAGGAGTCTTTTTATTTATTGGAAGCTTCTTCTTAAATATTGTGCTTTCTTTAAATTTAAAGAAAACTTATGAACAGGATTTAAAATCAATCTTTTATACTGCTAATGTAATCAAACAATGTAAGGCTTTGTCTAAGATAGAGGGAACACCTGACATAAATATTAATTTTAATCACTTTAAAAATTCTCGACGTTTTAGTGGATTGCTAGCTCAATTAGAATCCAATGATGTTGTAGGCAGTACGATAATGCTTGTCAAATTAATGTTTATGGTTGATTATGTTTTATTTCATCTAATACAACATAGTTATTTTAAATATCAAAATGAAGTCGAAGAATGTTACGACTATATTAGTACACTAGATAATCACTACTCTTTAGCTATGTATAGACGTACGTTAACTCATTATTGTATACCTCATGCTGATCAATACATGGAGGGTATGCATTTTCAAAGTTTAATTCATCCACTAATAGATGAAGAAGTGGCCGTTCCTAATGATTTAAACTTGGATACCAACCTTCTACTTACAGGTTCGAACGCTTCTGGTAAATCGACTTTCATGAAGGCTGTAGCACTGAATGTTATTATGGCTCAATCCCTTAATATTGCTACTGCTGAATCATTTAACTACCAACCAGGTTACGTTTTTACTTCAATGGCTAACGCAGATGATATACTCTCAGGGGACAGCTATTTTATGGCTGAATTAAAGTCAATTAGACGACTTTTTAATATTCATACACAAGCTAAAATTTACTGTTTCATAGATGAGATTTTTAAAGGAACTAATACAACAGAACGTATTGCTGCCTCTGAATCAGTACTCAGCTATTTAAATGAACTGCCAAATTATCAAGTTGTTGCAGCTACGCATGATATTGAATTGTCCACCCTATTAGAAAAGGATTACCATAATTATCATTTTAATGAGTCTATTCAAAACAATGAAATTTATTTTGACTATAAAATCAAATCAGGCAAAGCAAATACGCGCAATGCGATTGAATTGCTTAGAATTACTCATTTTCCAGATGATATTTATCACCGCGCTAAAACACAAGTAGATGAATAAGTTGACTTTTACAGTAATAACTATTTAAATATTTATACAATAATAAAAGCACTATATAACGAAATATTAACAGTTAAGTTCATACGTTATATAGTGCTCTTTTGTTTATTTACTCATCGTAAAATCTTCTATGTCTATATTATTTTCACCGTTTAAAGCTAAATCACCTCGTAATCCAGCCTGATAAAGATAATGACCCGCAGCTCCAATCATTGCAGCATTATCTGTACATAAGGATGGACTTGGGATCGTTAAAGTAATGCCTTCATTATCACAAGCTTCTTTGAGTGATGTTCTTAATCCTTTATTGCTTGCTACACCACCTGCCACAATAAGTCGTTTAACGTCATAAGATTTACAAGCATGAATAGCTTTATAAGATAATACTTCAACAACGCTGTTTTGAAAACTTGTAGCAACATTTTCTTCTACAATTTCTTCATTTTTTTGTCTTAGATTATGCAATTTATTAATGACTGCACTTTTTAATCCACTGAAGCTAAAATCGTAGCTATCCTTTTCAAGCCAAACCCTTGGGAAATCATATACATCTTGACCTTGAGTAGCTAGCTGATCGATTTGTGGTCCTCCAGGATAAGGTAAGTTAATCGTACGAGCCACTTTATCATAAGCTTCTCCAACAGCATCATCTCTCGTCTCACCAATAACTTCAAAATTCAGGTGATCTTTCATATAGACTAACTCTGTATGACCACCGGAAACGATTAAAGCCATTAATGGAAATGTAAGTGGTTGCTCTAAATGATTTGCATAAATATGGCCAGCAATATGGTGAACAGGAATAATAGGTTTATCATAAGCGAAAGCGAGCGCCTTTGCAGCATTTATTCCTATTAGTAATGCACCTATTAATCCTGGACCTTGCGTCACTGCTATAGCATCAATCTCGTGCATAGTGACGTTTGCTGAGTCAAGTGCCTCTTCAATCGTAGCTGTTACACCTTCAACATGATGTCTACTTGCGACTTCAGGAACAACTCCACCAAATCGTTTATGACTATCAATTTGACTTAATACTGTATTAGAAAGTATTTCTTGACCATTTCTAATCACACTTACACTTGTTTCATCACAACTGGTTTCCATCCCTAGAATTAAAGTTTGTTGTGTCATTTTAAATTCACCCACATCACTAGTGCATCCTCACCTTCACCATAATAATTTTTTCTTTTTCCACCATATTCAAATCCTAAATTCTGATATACATGTTGCGCCACTACATTATCTAAACGAACTTCTAAACTCATTACTTCACAGGTATGACTTGCGTAATTTTTAACATATTTAAGTAATAATTGACCTAGTCCGTACCCTCTATACTGTTTTTTAATGGCGACTGTTGTAATTTGAGCTTGATCTATAACAATCCACATACCTAAATATCCAATAATTTTATCATCATATTCAATCACAAAATATGTTGCAAATTGATTCTGTTCTATTTCATGATAAAAGGCATCAATCGTCCATGAACTATCATTGAAGCTTTCGCGCTCTATATCAAAGACTTGAGGAACATCTTCAACACTCATTTTCCTAATATTTAATTGTTCTTCTGTTGGTCTAACCAATTTCTTTCCGCCTCTGATAATTTATGATACTTCGGTGTAAATGAATGGATATTTTCAGGTTGTTGAATTAAGGATTTCATAACTGAAGCTTTAGGTAAACTTTCAATCACTTCGCTATCTAATAAATGCTTTATATTTTCTAAATTAAACCCAATAAAAACATATTCTTGATTTAGCGCATGAAGTTTATCTTTTAAATCATTAATTGATAAATATCCATCCTCAATGATTGTAGTTAATTCACCATTAACGTATTGATAAACACCTGTATAAACCGCTTCTCTTCTTGCGTCAAAGATAGGTACTAATAATCTATGCTCATCTTTAATAGTTGCAGCAAGAGCTTTAAGTGATGACACACCATATAATCGAGTTTGTAAAGCGTAAGCTAACGTTTTAGCCACAGTCACACCGATTCTTAAACCTGTGTATGAACCCGGTCCTTCTGCAACAACTATGTCTGTGATTTCTTGTTTATCAACTTGAGACTGTTCAAATAACTTTTGAATCTCAGGCATCAATTGAACTGAATGATTTTGTTTAATATTTGTAGTTTGTTCAATTAACACTTTTTCATCCTGCATGAGTGCAACTGATAACGGCTGATTAGATGTATCAATGAGCAGATAATTCATTGATAACAACCTCCCTTAACATTTCATAATGTGCACCTTGTGCTTCAATCATTATTGTACGTTCATTTTCATTTATAACATTAATGTTGATTGTCAAATGTTGATAAGGTAATAAATCAGAAATAAACTGACTCCATTCAATGACTGTAACAGCATGGTCTTCGAAATATTCCTCAAATCCTAAATCTTCTTCATGGTCTTCCAAACGATAGCAATCCATATGATGAAGTTTGAGTTCATTCCCTTTATAAGATTTAATAATATTAAATGTTGGTGAATTAATAGTTCGTTTCACACCTAAAGCTTTTCCTATAAACTGTGTTAAAGTCGTTTTACCTGCACCTAAATCGCCGTTCAATAAAATTAAATCTCCTGACTTTAAATTTTTCACTAAAACATCAGCAAATTCTTTCATCTCATCTAAATTGTGTATAGTAATCAACATTCATTCTCCTATTTACGAAGATACATTATTATTTCGTCCTTTATTAACTCATTCATTGTAACAAATTTTATTATAAATTTCTTTGTGAAAATTCTAGAAACATACTTAAAAATAATTGTTAGAAAATTCTATATTTTTATTGACACGCTATTTCACATGTAGTAAATTAAGTTTATCAAATTTTAAGACAATTCAAATTATTAAGAATACTTATCCATTCACCGAAAGGAGTATAATAAAATGACTTATCATACATCACATTATCTACCGACAACTCAAAACATTATTATCATTTTATTATACTCGTTAGGACTCGAACTTTAGTTAGTTGAACTACTAAATGTTTAAGTCCTATTTCTAGTTGAATGGGACTTTCAAACGTCCCAATTATTATTGGGACGTTTTTTATTGTTCTTAATACTCATACGGGGGAATCAAATATGCGAAGCGACATGATCAAAAAAGGAGATCAACAGGCTCCAGCAAGAAGTCTTTTACATGCGACGGGCGCTCTTCAAAAACCTACAGATATGAATAAGCCTTTTGTGGCAATTTGTAATTCTTATATCGATATCGTACCAGGACATGTTCACTTAAGAGAACTTGCTGATATCGCGAAAGAAGCTATTCGTGAAGCGGGTGCAATCCCTTTCGAATTTAATACGATTGGTGTAGATGATGGCATCGCAATGGGACACATTGGAATGAGATATTCATTACCTTCGAGAGAAATTATTGCAGATGCAGCTGAAACAGTAATTAATGCACATTGGTTCGATGGTGTTTTTTATATTCCTAACTGCGATAAAATCACTCCGGGCATGATACTTGCTGCGGTACGTACAAATGTCCCTGCAATTTTTTGTTCGGGTGGCCCAATGAAAGCTGGTCTATCTGCTCACGGTAAAGCACTTACTTTATCTTCAATGTTTGAAGCAGTCGGCGCTTTTAAAGAAGGATCAATTTCTAAAGAAGAATTTTTAGATATGGAGCAAAACGCCTGCCCTACTTGTGGTTCATGTGCTGGTATGTTCACAGCAAATTCTATGAACTGTTTGATGGAGGTTTTAGGACTCGCCCTACCTTATAACGGAACAGCTTTAGCAGTTAGTGACCAACGTCGTGAAATGATTCGTCAAGCTGCTTTTCGATTAGTAGATAATATTAAAAATGATATAAAACCAAGAGACATCGTTACACGAGAGGCAATCGATGATGCTTTTGCATTAGACATGGCAATGGGCGGCTCAACTAATACTGTGTTGCATACATTAGCAATCGCAAATGAAGCAGGCATTGATTATGACTTAGAACGTATTAATGAAATTGCGAAAAGAACACCCTACCTTTCAAAAATCGCACCTAGCTCTTCTTACTCTATGCACGATGTACATGAAGCTGGTGGTGTTCCAGCTATTATCAATGAGTTAATGAAAAAAGATGGTACGTTACACCCAGAAAGAATTACAGTCACTGGTAAAACATTAAAAGAAAATAATAAAGGAAAGGAAATTACAAACTTTGATGTTATACATCCTCTTGATAGCCCTTACGATCATGAAGGTGGACTTTCAGTACTTTTCGGTAATATAGCTCCCAAAGGTGCAGTGATTAAAGTAGGTGGTGTAGATCCCTCTATTAAAGTCTTTAAAGGGAAAGCTATTTGTTTTAACTCTCATGATGAAGCTGTTGAAGCAATTGACAATCATACTGTACGTGAAGGTCATGTTGTAGTTATTCGCTATGAAGGTCCTAAAGGCGGTCCGGGAATGCCTGAAATGTTAGCTCCTACTTCCTCTATTGTTGGCCGAGGATTAGGAAAAGATGTGGCTTTAATTACTGATGGTAGATTTTCAGGTGCTACAAGAGGTATTGCTGTGGGACACATTTCCCCAGAAGCAGCATCTGGTGGCCCTATCGGATTAATTAGAGATGGAGATGAAATTACAATTGATTTAACAAATAGAAAGTTAGATGTTGACCAGCCACAAGAAGAACTTTATCGCAGACGTGAAGAGCTACAACCATTTAAAGCAAAAGTAAAAACAGGATATCTGGCTAGATACACCTCTTTAGTCACAAGTGCTAATACAGGTGGTATTATGCAAGTTCCAGAAAACCTTATTTAATTAGGAGATGATTACGATGTCTAATCAAAAAGAAAGCCCCTCTTTTACAACGGTAACCGCGATTAGTAAAGAAAATACTGATACATTTAATGTTTCTGAATCACAAGAACCAGAATATCTTCAACAACAAACTGTTAATCAAATGCGTAGTGGTTCTCAACTTTTAGTCGAAGCTTTACAACATGAGGACGTTGATTTTATTTTTGGTTACCCAGGCGGTGCTGTATTGCCACTTTATGACACATTTTATGATGGGCAAATCAAGCATATCTTAGCAAGACATGAACAAGGTGCAACCCATGCCGCAGAAGGATATGCACGTGTCTCAGGTAAAACTGGTGTAGTTGTTGTCACTAGTGGCCCAGGAGCTACAAATGCAATTACTGGTATCACAGATGCACATAGTGATTCTTTACCTTTAGTCGTTTTTACAGGTCAAGTAGCAACACCAGGAATTGGAAAAGATGCCTTCCAAGAAGCAGATTTACTTTCTATGACAACACCAATTACTAAACAAAATTATCAAATTAAAAATGTTGAGGATATTCCAAAAATAGTTCATGAAGCATTTCATGTGGCTAATTCAGGAAGAAAAGGTCCTGTCGTCATTGATTTCCCGAAAGACATGGGAATTTTATCAACAAACGTTGGTTTATCAAATGAAATCAATTTGCCTCATTATCAAGTTAAAAGTGAACCAGAAGATATAGACATTAAGACATTAGTTTCATATATTAGTAAATCTAAAAAGCCTATTATTCTCGCAGGTTCAGGTATCAATCATTCTAAATCAAATCAATTATTAACAGAATTTGTCACTAAACATCAAATCCCTACCGTAACCACACTATTAGGTCTTGGTGCAATACCTTACGAACATCCCCTGTTCTTAGGAATGGGAGGCATGCATGGTTCATATGCAAGTAATATGGCACTCACTGAATGTGATTTACTCATTAATTTAGGTAGTCGTTTTGATGACCGACTAGCTAGCAAACCTGATGCATTTGCACCAAACGCTAAGATAGTTCACGTAGACATCGATCCTTCAGAAATCAATAAAGTCATTCAAACAGATTTAGGTATTGTTGCCGATTGTAAACTCGTTTTAGAAGCTTTATCTTCTGAGAATGTCACAACAGCTCATCATGAAGAATGGATTCATTATTGTAAACAGAATAAGCAAAAACATCCATTCAAATACGATAAAAATGAAGATGATACATTTAGTAAACCTCAAAAGGCAATTGAATACATCGGAAAAATTACAAATGGCGATGCAATCGTCACTACTGATGTAGGTCAACATCAAATGTGGGCTGCTCAGTTCTACCCTTTCAAAGACCATGGTCAATGGGTAACTAGTGGCGGATTAGGTACGATGGGATTTGGTATTCCTTCTGCGATTGGTGCACAACTCGCTTCCCCTGATAAAACTGTCGTATGCTTCGTCGGAGATGGTGGTTTCCAAATGACTAATCAAGAAATGGCGCTATTGCCTGAATACAACCTGAACGTGAAAATAGTGTTAATTAATAATGGTACGTTAGGTATGGTTAAACAATGGCAAGACAAATTCTTTAACCAGCGCTTCTCTCATTCAGTATTTAATGATCAACCTGATTTTATTAAAATGGCTGAAGCATATGGTATCAATGGATATCTAATTGATTCACCGGACAAACTTGAATCACAAATCGATGCAGCTTTCAATCATAATGGTCCAGCATTAATTGAAGTTCGCATCTCTCCTGTAGAACCTGTCAATCCTATGGTACCTAGTGGTAAATCTAATCACGAGATGGAGGGATTATAATGAAACGTACAATTCAATTTGTGGTCGCCGACCAAGTGAGTACATTACATCGTATTACAAGTGCTTTTGTTCGATTACAATGTAACATTGATGAGCTGCATGTTAAGAGGTCAGATAATGAAGGTATTTCTAATCTAGAACTGAAAGTACACATTGAAGACGAAGCTGCTTTCAATATTGTATTAAAAAAGTTAGAACAACAAATCAATGTATTAAGTGTTACGAGTGTTTAAAAAATTGTTTGATGCGCTAGCGATGTGAAAAAACTGATGATTGAGACATAACTATCATCTTACATATTTTTATAACATAAATATTTTGAAAATTAAGAATTTTTAGGAAGTAATTGGAGGAATTCACTATGACAAAAGTTTATTATGATCAATCAGTTGAAAAAGATGCTTTACAAGGTAAAAAAATTGCAGTAATTGGTTACGGTTCACAAGGACATGCACACGCTCAAAATTTAAAAGACAATGGTTATGATGTAGTCGTTGGTATTCGACCTGGTCATTCTTTCGATAGAGCTAAAGAAGATGGATTTGATGTTTATCCAGTGAATGAGGCTACTAAACAAGCAGATGTAGTAATGATTTTATTACCTGATGAAATCCAAGGTAATGTATATAAAAATGAAATTGAACCTAACTTAGAAGCAGGCAATGCATTAGCTTTTGCGCACGGATTTAACATTCACTTTGGAGTTATTCAACCCCCTGCTGATGTAGATGTATTCTTAGTAGCACCTAAAGGTCCTGGTCATTTAGTAAGACGTACCTTTGTAGAAGGTACTGCTGTACCAGCATTATTCGGTGTACAACAAGATGCTTCAGGTCATGCACGTGATATCGCACTAAGTTATGCCAAAGGTATTGGTGCAACACGTGCTGGTGTTATTGAAACTACATTCAAAGAAGAAACTGAAACTGATTTATTCGGTGAACAAGCTGTACTTTGCGGGGGTATCCATAAATTAATTCAAAGTGGTTTTGAAACTTTAGTAGAAGCTGGATATCAAAAAGAATTAGCATACTTCGAAGTATTACATGAAATGAAATTAATCGTTGATTTAATGTACGAAGGCGGTATGGAAAACGTTCGCTACTCTATTTCAAATACAGCTGAATTTGGTGATTATGTATCTGGACCACGTGTTATCACTCCAGAAGTTAAAAACAACATGAAAACTGTATTAGAAGATATTCAAAACGGTAACTTTGCTAATCGTTTTGTTAAAGATAATGAAAATGGCTTTAAAGAATTTTACCAATTACGTGAACAACAACATGGTCATGAAATCGAAGCGGTTGGTCGTGAATTAAGAAAAATGATGCCATTTATTAAAGCTAAAAGTATTCAAAAATAATAAGGAGATGTTAAAAATGGAAAGCCATATTCAAATTTTTGATACAACACTAAGAGACGGAGAACAAACACCGGGAGTCAACTTTACCTTTGACGAAAGATTGAAAATTGCTAAGCAATTAGAAAAATGGGGAGTCGATGTCATAGAAGCTGGTTTCCCCGCTTCAAGCTCTGGAAGTTTTAAATCAGTTGAATCAATTGCAAAGGCATTAACTACTACAGCAGTTTGTGGCTTAGCTAGATGTAAAAAGTCAGATATAGACGCTGTATATGAATCAACAAAGTTAGCTGCTAAACCGCAAGTACATGTGTTTATTGCAACATCCCCTATTCATTTAGAGCATAAATTAAAAATGTCTCAAGAGGAAGTATTAGCATCTATCAAAGAACATGTATCATACGCTAAACAATTCTTTGAAGTAGTACAATTTTCCCCTGAAGATGCGACTAGAACCGAAATTCCGTTCTTAATTGATTGTGTGCAAACTGCTATTGATGCTGGCGCTACCATTATTAACATCCCAGATACTGTAGGATTCAGTTATCCTACAGAATATGAACAAATTTTCAAAACATTAACCAAATCCATCCATTCTGAACAACCAATCGTTTTCAGTGCCCATTGTCATGATGACCTGGGTATGGCTGTATCTAATAGTCTGGCAGCCATTGAAGGTGGTGCACGACGCATCGAAGGTACTGTGAATGGAATTGGTGAACGTGCGGGTAATGCTGCGCTTGAAGAAGTTGCATTAGCACTTTATGTTCGACGTGATCATTATGGTATTGAATCCCAAATTAAACTTGATGAAACTAAGAAAACATCAGACCTCATATCACGATACGCAGGAATTCGAGTTCCAAGAAACAAAGCAATCGTCGGTCAAAATGCGTTTAGTCATGAATCGGGGATACATCAAGATGGTGTACTCAAACATCGTGAAACATATGAAATTATGACGCCTCAATTAGTCGGAGTAAGTACAACTGAATTACCTCTTGGTAAATTGTCTGGAAAGCATGCTTTTGCTGAGAAACTAAAATCATTAGGCTATGACATTAGCACTGAGGATCAAATCAACTTATTTAAACAATTTAAAGAAGTTGCTGATAAGAAAAAATCAGTTTCTGATCGCGACATCCATGCAATCATTCAAGGATCTGAGCATGAGCAACGAGCGATTTATCAATTAGAAAATTTACAACTGCAATATGTATCTAAAGGGCTACAAAGTGCTGTGGTCGTGATTAAAGATAAAAATGGAAAAACTTATCAAGATTCAAGTATTGGAACAGGTTCAATCGTATCTATATATAATGCTGTTGATCGTATTTTCCAAAGAAAGACAGAACTTATCGATTATAGGATTGACTCAATCACTGAAGGTGCAGATGCGCAAGCAGAAGTTCACGTTAGTTTAATCATCGAAGGTACACCAGTCAACGGTATAGGAATTGATCATGATATTTTACAGGCTTCTTGTAAAGCCTATATAGAAGCTCATGCGAAATATATTTCTGAAACACAAAAGAAAGAAGGTATTCATTCATGAGTTACAAAATCGTAGCTTTACCTGGCGATGGTATAGGACCAGAAATTATAAATGGTACATTAGAGCTTCTCGAACTAATCAGTCATAAATATGACTTCCAGTATCAAATAGAACATCATCATTTTGGAGGTGCGGCAATCGATAACTATGGTACACCTCTTACTGAAGAAACATTAGAAGCATGTAAATCTTCAGATGCCATTTTACTTGGTGCAATTGGTGGTCCCAAATGGTCAAATCCTAAAAATCGTCCAGAACATGGGCTATTAAAACTTAGAAAAGCTTTAAATTTATATGCAAATATACGTCCAACCATTGTAAGTGAGGGTACCAGTCATTTATCTCCATTAAAACAAGAGCTAGTTGAAGGTACTGATTTAGTGATTGTCAGAGAACTAACTAGCGGTATTTATTTTGGTGAACCAAGTCACTATGATAATCATTCAGCTCTAGATTCACTTACTTATACTCGTGAAGAAATAGAGAGAATCGTTAGAGTTGCATTTAATTTAGCTCAAAATAGAAGAAAAAAACTAACATCCGTTGATAAAGAAAATGTATTATCTTCAAGTAAACTTTGGCGTCAAGTGGTGAATGAAGTTAAAGCGGATTATCCAGATGTTGAAGTCAACCACTTGTTAGTAGATGCCTGTAGCATGCATTTAATCACACACCCTACTCAATTTGATGTTATTGTTACCGAAAATTTATTTGGAGACATTTTGAGTGATGAAGCATCAGTAATACCAGGCTCACTTGGTTTATCCCCTTCCGCAAGTTTTGGGGAACAAGGGACACGATTATATGAGCCTATTCATGGCTCGGCACCTGATATCGCTAACCAAGATAAAGCTAATCCATTTGGTATGGTGCTATCTTTGGCACTTTGTTTAAAAGAAAGTCTAAATCAAGAACAAGCCGCAATAGAACTTGAAAAACATGTATTTAAACTCATTAAGTCTGGCCATACTACAGCAGATTTAGGTGGAAGTCACAAAACTTCTGAAATATTTAAACTACTAAAGAATAATTATTTATAAAAGGGAGGAGAAGTATTATGGGACGAACACTATTCGATAAAGTATGGAATAAACATGTTCTACATGGGAATGAAGGTGAACCACAATTATTATATATAGACCTACATCTCATACATGAAGTTACTTCTCCTCAAGCTTTTGAGGGACTCAGAATTCAGAATCGTTCATTAAGAAGACCTGATCTCACGTTTGCTACTTTAGACCATAATGTACCGACTATCGACATTTTTAACATAAAAGATGAAATAGCAAATAAACAGATTACTACCCTACAAAAGAATGCCAAAGACTTTGGCGTCCATATCTTTGATATGGGATCTGATGAACAAGGTATCGTTCATATGGTAGGACCTGAAACAGGTTTAACTCAACCAGGAAAGACAATTGTTTGTGGCGATTCTCACACCGCGACACATGGTGCTTTTGGTGCAATCGCATTTGGAATTGGTACAAGTGAAGTTGAACATGTCTTTGCTACTCAAACACTTTGGCAAACTAAACCTAAGAATTTAAAAATCGAAATAAATGGTAAACTACCTACCGGCGTTTATGCCAAGGATATAATACTCTATTTAATTAACCAATATGGCGTTGATTTTGGTACAGGATATGCCCTTGAATTTACAGGAGAAACGATTAAGAGTTTGTCTATGGAAGCTCGAATGACAATTTGTAATATGGCAATTGAAGCAGGCGCAAAATACGGTATGATGCAACCTGATAAGACGACTTTTGAATATGTTAAAGGTCGTCCTTACGCTACTAATTTTGATCAATCTATTGATTGGTGGCAAACTTTATATTCCGATGAGGATGCGTACTTCGATAAAGTTATTGAATTAGATGTTTCAAACTTAGAACCTCAGGTGACATGGGGAACAAATCCAGAAATGGGAGTTAATTTTAGCTCTCCTTTCCCAGAAATTAAAGATTCTAATGATGAACGTGCCTATAACTACATGGGACTCAAACCAGGTCAAAAAGCCGAAGATATTGAATTAGGCTATGTATTCTTAGGTTCATGTACGAATGCAAGACTCTCTGATTTAGTAGAAGCAAGTCATATTGTTAAAGGTAATAAAGTTCATCCTAATATCACAGCTATTGTAGTGCCTGGCTCCAGAACAGTTAAGAAGGAAGCTGAAGCACTAGGTCTAGATGTCATTTTTAAAGAAGCAGGTTTTGAATGGAGAGAACCAGGTTGTTCAATGTGTTTAGGTATGAATCCCGATCAAGTTCCTGAAGGTGTGCACTGTGCTTCCACAAGTAATCGTAATTTCGAAGGACGTCAAGGTAAAGGTGCACGAACCCATCTTGTATCTCCTGCTATGGCAGCAGCTGCTGCTATTAACGGTAAATTTGTAGACGTAAGAAAGGTGGTCGTATAGATGGAAATTCAACCTATTACAACATACACAGGTAAAGTTGTTCCCCTTTTCTACGACAATATAGATACAGATCAAATTATACCCAAAGTTCATCTCAAACGTATTTCTAAAACCGGCTTTGGTCCCTTCGCATTTGATGAATGGCGTTATTTACCTGATGGTTCAGATAATCCAGAATTTAACCCTAATAAGCCAGAATATAAAGATGCTTCTATTTTAATAACGGGAGACAACTTTGGGTGTGGTTCAAGTCGTGAACACGCTGCTTGGGCTTTAAAAGACTATGGTTTTAATATCATTATCGCAGGTAGTTTCAGTGATATCTTCTATATGAATTGTACGAAGAATGCAATGCTCCCTATTACACTTGATAAGGAAGCACGAGAACATCTGGCTCAATTTGAAGAAATTACGGTAGATCTACCTTCGCAAACCGTATCATCTTCAGAACAAACTTTTGAATTTAAAATAGATGAAACATGGAAGAATAAATTAGTAAATGGACTTGATGATATTGCCATTACTTTACAATATGAAGATCTAATAGAAAAATATGAAAAAACATTTTAAGGGTGTTGAATATTATGACAGTTAAAACAACCGTTTCGACACAAGATATAGATGAAGCTTTTTTACGCCTCAAAGATATCGTGAAAGAAACGCCATTACAGCTTGACCACTATCTTTCTCAAAAATATGATTGTAAAGTATATTTAAAAAGAGAAGACTTACAGTGGGTTCGTTCTTTCAAATTAAGAGGCGCATATAATGCTATTTCAGTATTATCTGAAGAAGCTAAAAATCGAGGTATCACTTGTGCTAGTGCTGGTAACCATGCTCAAGGCGTGGCATACACTGCTAAGAAATTAAATCTTAGAGCTGTAATTTTTATGCCAGTTACTACACCTCTTCAGAAAATAAACCAAGTTCAATTTTTTGGTAGCGATAATGTTGAAGTCGTGCTAACTGGTGATACATTTGATCATTGCTTAGAAGAAGCTTTAGCTTATACTAAAGAAAATGAAATGAATTTTATTGATCCATTTAATAATGTATTTACAATTTCAGGCCAAGGAACACTTGCCAAAGAAATTATTGAACAATCCGAAGCAGATGGAGTAAAATTTGATTATTTATTTTCTGCTATAGGCGGTGGAGGTTTAATATCTGGTATTAGCACATATTTCAAGGCTTATTCCCCAAACACACAAATTATTGGTGTTGAACCTGCAGGCGCCTGCAGTATGTATGAATCTGTAGTCGTAAACAAACGGGTCATCACTTTAGATCACATTGATAAATTTGTTGATGGTGCTTCAGTAGCCAGAGTTGGAGATATTACATTTGATATAGCTAAGCATAATGTAGATGATTATGTACAAGTAGATGAAGGAGCAGTATGTTCTACTATACTAGATATGTACTCTAAACAAGCTATAGTAGCTGAACCCGCAGGCGCTTTAAGTGTAGCTGCTCTTGAAAACTATAGAGCAAAAATTAAAGGTAAAACTGTTGTATGTGTTGTAAGCGGTGGTAATAATGATATTAATAGAATGAAAGAAATTGAAGAGCGTTCATTATTATTTGAAGAGATGAAACATTACTTCATCCTTAATTTTCCTCAAAGACCAGGGGCTTTAAGAGAGTTTGTTAATGATGTACTAGGTCCTCAAGATGATATTACTAAATTTGAATATCTTAAAAAGTCCTCTCAAACAACAGGTACTGTTATTATTGGTATTCAACTTAAGCACCATAACGATCTCATTCAATTAAAAGAACGCGTAAATCAATTTGATCCATCAAATATATATATTAATGAAAATAAAATGTTATACTCTTTATTAATTTAAAAGGTACAAGGAAAGCTTGAAAATAATCTTACTATTGTAAGTATTATTTTCAAGCTTTTTCGTATGACCCAATTTCATCTGTTTTCTATTAGTTCTTAAATAAAAAAAGCTTGCGGTATATTACTATCTGGCAATTGGTTCTTAATGGCTTTGGCCATTAA
>NZ_KV793032.1:0-142845 GCF_001808345.1 Staphylococcus sp. HMSC06C11 | reverse complement strand
ACTCTGATGCGGACAGCGATTCAGACGCAGATAGAGATCATAATGACAAAACAGATAAACCAAATAATAAAGAGTTACCAGATACTGGTAATGATGCTCAAAATAATGGCACATTATTTGGTTCACTATTCGCTGCGCTTGGAGGATTATTCTTAGTTGGCAGACGTCGTAAAAACAAAAATAATGAAGAAAAATAATATTTAAACTTCATAATTTTGGGTAAAATTTAAAACCAGGCCTTACATGGCCTGGTTTTATTTTAAATACTATGATATAAATTAATGGAAATAGGACAAATATATAAAAATAAGGAGGAAACAATGGAATTTGAACATAAATTAGAGAAATTAATATCTGAAGTAAATAATAAGACTGAAATTAATAATTATGTTTTTTTTAGTTTAGGTAAGTCAAGTGTTAAAGCACAGGTTAAGTTATTAAAAAAAACTAATTATCTCAAACAAGATATTTCAAAATTGGCACTTAAATTTAAAAAGAAATCTGGGGAATTTCCTGAGTGGATTAAATTAGATATTGTAACCTCGACTGAAAAAATATTATTTAAAGAATTAAAAAAAACACTGATCAATACAAGAAGAAATTATGTAGATTTTGGTATAGCATTTGATAGTCAATGGAATTTTGCAGTATTACCTGAAGAAATTAACGCGAATGCTTTTGTTCGACCAGATAATACTACTAAAGAGTTATTTCTTTCGGAAAAAAACATCAATAATTATTTACGCAAATATACTACAAATAAAAAGGCATTTTCTAGTGAGTTCTATAATGAAAAAGAAGTTATTAAATTCTATACACAAGGTTTCTTTATAGGTGATGAAGAAGTACATGAACTATATAGCGAAGGCTATAAAAAAGGTTTAAGAAAAGTAAATGATTTAAATAATGAAATTGATCAATTAATTGAAAGTAGTACTAATTTCTTACAAAATATGTTGTTAGATAATGGTAAATATATTTATGGATATTTTCCTCATTTTGATAATGAAATTGGATTCTACAATGTTTTAAGACACTCTTCTTCTACTTATGCCTTAATTGAGGGTCTGTCCTATTTAGGTAAAAGCTTACAACCTGTTGAAAAAGCAATTGATTATATCATTTTAAATCAACTGTTTGAGATTGGTGATAAAGCCTATATCTTTGATGATACAGAGGAAGCAAATGAAATCAAATTAGGACAAAATGCTTCATTTATATTCGCAGTTTGTGAATATTTAAAGCATGAAGATAATCCTAAATTTCTTGAGTCAGCTCAGAAAGTGGCTAAAGGTATTCTTTCAATGATAGATGAAGATACATATGAGACAACTCACTTATTGAATTATCCTGATTTAAGCGTAAAAGAGAAGTTTAGAATTATTTATTACGATGGTGAAGCAGCGCTTGCTTTATTGAGATTGTATCAAAAGGATGAAAATGAACTATGGCTAAAAACTGTAGAAAATTTGATGGACCGTTTCATTGAGAAGAAATATTGGCAATATCATGATCATTGGTTAGGATATTGTACGAATGAATTAGTTCAAATTAATCCACAAGACAAATATTTTGAATTTGGAATCAAAAATGTGAATAATTACTTAGATTATATTAAAAATCGTGAAACAACATTTCCAACATTCTTAGAAATGTTAATGGCCACATATAGATTAGTTCAAAAAGCGAAAGATACGGGTCGCGAGGAATTGGTAAACAATTTAATAGATGAACAATATTTGATAGATGTAATTAATATTAGAGCAGATTATCAAAGAGTTGGATTCTTTTATCCTGAAATTGCTATGTATTTTAAAAACCCATCAAGAATACTAGGAAGTTTCTTTATTAAACACCACGGTTATCGTGTTCGAATTGATGATATCGAACATTATTTATCTGGATATGTACAATATCAGCTTGCATTTAATAGGTAAAATAAGTATTTGAAATTTAAATTAATGACTTACAAAAAATGGTTGATTTACATAAAAACGAAATCAACCATTTTTAATTTGCTCTTTAATAATTATTTTTCATATAACTAAAATTCTAATTTCATAAAGAATAACTGAAAAAACTAAACAACATGTGAGCTATTCATAACTTGAATTAATTGTAGAAAATCTATCTTCCCATAACTTCATAACAATTTTACTTGAAAAAGCTTTAGAGTGCTTGATACATTCTTGAGAAAAAGTATCTCTTAAAGTCTTATCTAATAATAGGTTTCGCACTCGATTATATAATTCATCTTTATCATTTTTGTTAATTAAATAACCATTTTCATTATTTAATATTAATTCGGAAGGACCATACTTCGAATTATAGCCAACTGGAGGTATGCCTTCAGTTATAGTTTCTAATAAACCTAAATTAAATCCTTCCATATTACTAGTAATTAGAGACATATAAGCATCTTGAATCTCAGCACTTAAATTTCTTCTAAACCCTCGTAAAAACACATTGTTTTCTAAATTATATTCAGTGATTAGTTGCTTGTATTTTTCTTCTTCTTTACCAAACCCATACAAATGTAGTTGGATGTTAGGAAATTCTTTAATTAATTTAGAAACTAATTCAATTTGATGATTCAACTGTTTTTCAGGAGAATAACGTGCAACGGAAATAATTTTATTATTATTTATACTATGATTATTTCTTTTTAAATTAGTAAAATGTTCATCAATATATCCTACTGGTATAGTATGAACAGGGATTTCATTATTTATTCGAGCTGATATATCCAATTGTTGCTGTTTAGTCGATACAATTATCCCAGAGTATCTATTTAGATTGTTAAAAACATGTTTATAAGTATTTTTGATGTCCGATTCATATACCATGTCAATATTCTTGACATGAGTACTATGCAAAACAGCTAAAACAGGTATTGTTTCACTAGTATTATTGAATATTGGTGCAGTATTTATATTTTTATCACTCAGGAAAATATCTCCATTTTTATACAATTTTTCAATTGCAAATGCTAGTAATTCCTGATCATTATTAAAATACTTAAGTTGAGAATCGGTGTTATAAATAATAAGTTGTGATTGTGAATTTTCAAGTTCTGGATTAAAAAATTTTTGGAACTTTATAGTACCTTCAGGAGTGTAATAATGTTCACAAACTACTTTTTGATTTGTTGTTAAAGTTCTTGAACAACTTAAAAAGCCTCTTGAATCATATAGATCTCGACGTATTTTACGTTGATTTACATCAAAATGATTTATGTAATCCAAATGTTGGTAATTACTATCATTAAAATGGACATACATTCTATAGTTGCTTTTTTCATATATCTTTATATCATTGGTATTTTCAATAAATTTTAGTGTATAATTACACTCTTTAGTCCAATGAGTGATCCAGTCCTTATGGATGCTTTTTATATTTATACTGTCTTGTAGCACATCATATAAGCTTAATATATCGTCATCTTCAATTTGAAATAGACTTGCATTAAAATGTAAACGAGGTGACCACGATGCAAAAATCAATTTACTAGTTATCGAGTGATTTTTAAATAAGTTGTGTCTATTAATCATCGCTTTTTCAATTCCGGTTAATTTATTTCCTAACCTATTCCCTACTGAATATATCATTTTAATTCAACCTCATTTTTTGTTATTTATTATTTAGTTTATTTTTAATTTCATTTAAGTTTGGGTAAGAGGTAAATATAATAAATTTATCTTTATCTTTTATAATACCGCTATTATATTTCCTGCCAATAATTATTTCGTTAGTAAATTTAAATAGGGTATTTTTATATGCTTTTAAAATTTTAAATAAGTCGTCAACAGTGAAGTTTTGTCGTTCTCTCATAGTATGACGTCCAGTTAAATTTATTGCTACAGAATTTGAAAGACTTAAATGTTCTATTTTTGAATTGATATATTCATCGCGCTTTGGACCGTTTTCAAATAAATACTTAGATAATTCATAAGAAGGTGTATACATAGGTGAATTAAGCATGGCTTTCATCAATTCGTAAGTTGTCGTTTCTTTTCCTTCATAATAAAGTTTGTTATTTGTTGCCCAGTTAGCAATAAAAATAGTATCTTCTGATACATTATCATCTATAGCTTTTAAATAATTAAAGATAGGGCCTAAGCCTTCAATTGTACCTGAATGTTCTCTGTTATGAGATTCAATGACATTATAATTTTCATCAATAATCATATAACTGCGACCGTTCAAGGATTGACCATCAAATAAAGAAGTGTTCGAATTATTAATATTATATTTATTTAATTTCTCAGGTAATTCTTTTGCTAATTTTGGAAATTCTGTACCACCTGCTGATGATTTTAATAGAGTTAATGAATCTGGTTTATTTAGGTACAATAAATCTTTTTCTAATAGATGTCTATTAGAATACCATGTTATATTTTTGCTTTTTACTCCTGTAACGACACTCTTTAAAGCATCATCCATACATAGAATATAATCTGCATTACTATTTTCTAGAACATCAACTAATTGCAAATGCAATGATTTAGAGTGCTTACCTAAGTCACTAATTTGCCCAATCGCAATAATTTTATTACCTTTAAAAAATTTTGTTTGAGTATTAAATGCTTTTATAGCATTAATCATTGCTGGTAATGAAGCGTTGTGTGTATCATCTATTAAGTTAACTTTATAGTTAGGTGTTTCAACTTCTTTTAGGTTTAAAACTTTTTCAAATGGTTTAAATGTACTTAAGTTCTCTAAGGCTCTTTCTAGTGGTATATCTAAATGCGATAATGTAGCAAATGTGGCTAGAGAGTTTTCAACCATACCGTCACTTATTGAATTAATTCTATAAGTATATTTTTGTCCGTTAAAATCAATTGTTATAACTGTATAGCCTTTACTATATTGAATAGATTTAGGACAAATTGTTGCGCTAGAGTCATGTGTACTATAAGTAATAACATTACTTGTATTTTGTTTGGCGCGTTCGATTAATATATCTGAATGTAATGTATCTTTATTAATTATTGCTACTCCCTCAGGAGTTAAACCATCAAAAATACTTGCTTTCACTTCTACAATATTTAGAATATCTTTAAATGTAGACATATGAGCAGCACCTATACCAGTAACTATAGCAATATTTGGTTTTATTAAATATGATGAATTACCAACTGCATTTAATGCGTTTAATGATACTTCTAAAACAGCAAAATTTGGTTGTCTAATCATTTTGCATAATAATAAATATACTGCGGATCTTATGTTATTATTAAATCTATTTTGAAGAGGATAATAATCTTTAAGACCAGCACTTATCAGCATTCTAGTTGAACTTTTCCCATTGATCCTGTTATAGCAACAACAGGGTGTTTATACTGTAGTCTCATTTCTTCAGCTAATTTAGTTAGTGTGTTTGCAGAATCATTGATAACTAATTGAGGAGTTTTAAACTTCATGTCAGGAACATAGGTTTCAGTAATAATTAATCCTAAATCTTCCTTATCCTTCTTTATATATTCATTACCTTCTTTTGCGTTTGCATCTCTACCAAAACGTCTCCATGTATGCTTATTGGGCGATATGTAGGCTGTGCTTTTATTATGAATAAAGGGGAACCAATTCTCAAAATTATTTATAACATTGTCCTCTTTACCTTCAGCATCAAGGAGATTACCTCCTAAAATATTATGAAGTTCTTTAATTGTTAATGACATTTTGTACTCCTTTATAAAATGTAAAATTGTGTTTAATTTCTAAATATATATATAGTATAGCATGTTGATATACTGAAATGATTTGAAAAATTTTTGAAACTTAATGACTTATATATTCATATTAGTTTAAAATTCGATACTATTCCATAATGATGGAATGTGATGTATATGATTAATCAATATACATCACATTTCATTTAATGCAACTATTGCACAAGTTAATAGTATATTTAAAAATAGGTTAGTGAGATTGATTAATTATTGATTATGTTGGTATCAATGAAAGCTTGGAAGAAGGGCTTAAAAATATAAAAACTTGGATAAATCACAATACAATCATAGACACAGATAAGTTCGTCAATCTGTTAATGAATTATGATGTGATAGAGTTAAGTGAGGATAAATGTTAACGTTTTATTAAAACAGTCACAGAATTAGATAGAGCATTTGCAATTTGTGCTACTGAACTTATAATCTAAGAGCTCAATAGTGAAATTGTCTTTTTTAAAGTTGTTAAAGCATAAATTTGTTGAATTATTACAGAAAAAGATCGAAATTTAGTTACTGCTAATGGAACGGCAGCATTAGAGTTTGCCGAACTCATTTTAAAAGGACTTGAATTTGATAGTAAAGAAAATATTGAAAGGCAAATCTATATGTATCAAAGAGGCTTCTATGAGTATTGTAATAAGTATGGCAATCCTTATCAATAATTAAAAACCGCATCATTATCTGATACGCAGAAGCATACCATAAGTGAAGAGAGGTTTTTCAATCACTTTGAAAAAATTTTTTCGTGATTTAGGATTCTGATAAGAATAACAATCATTTTTCGGGAACTATACCATAAATAAAACAAAAATTAAGTTATTAACTATTTGATAATGGATTCTTAACAAATTGAAAAGGGAGTATAAAAATGATAAAAAAAATTGCACTTCAAAATATAGCTACATATCACAATCACGTAGAAATTTGTCCTAAAAAAATAAATTTTATATATGGAAACAATGGTTGTGGTAAAACTACTATCTCAAATTTAATTGGAAATTATAATAGTTCTGAAGAATGTGTTGTTGAGACGGAGGATTCTAATAATGCAAATATATTAGTCTATAATAAAAAGTTTGTTGAACAAAACTTTAGCCAATCTGAAGAAGGGCTAAAGGGAATTTTCACTTTAGGAGAAGACTCAATACACTCACTAAGTGAATTAAAAGATTTGAGAGAGAAATTGCAAAAAAGTAGAGAATCGATACTTACTAAGCAAAATACTATTGAGAGTTTTGAAAATGAAATTTTAAAGGAAACAGACAAAATAAAAAATAGGGTTTGGAATGTTAAAAAAAGGAGTGGTAAGGATTTTTCAAAAGCTTTAGTTGGCTATAAGAATAGTAAAATAAAATTCTTAGATCGATGTATTCAAACTTATAACAAATATAGTTTTGAAAACTTGGAAGCAAAATCAGAAGATAGTTTAGAAAAATTGAAAAAAAAGTATGATATAAGTTTTTCTGAGGATATTCAACTATATGCAAATTTTAATCTCAATGATATGTCAAATATTACTGAAATAGAAAAAACAAATTTATTTGAAAAAGTGATTACTGGAAGTCATGAAAGTCCAATAAGTCAGGTTATTCAAGCACTAAAAAACAGTGATTGGATTAAACAAGGATTACATTACCTAGAGAAATCAAATCAAAAATGTCCATTTTGTAATCAAAGTATTTCTAAAGAAATTGAACAAGAAATTAAAGATTATTTTGATGAAGAATATGAAAAAGATATAGAAAAATTAAATAAAATTTATCAAAGATATAACGCTTCTTTTAAAGATATTGAAAGCAATATATTGTTTATATTAGAAACACCAATTCCCTATCTTAATATAACGAATCTTAGTAGAGAGTTCGAAGTATTTAAGAAACAATATGAAGTTAATAAAAAGCAAATTGAAGAAAAATTAAGGAATCCCTCACAGAAAAAATATATAAAAAGCCTCACTCCTATTATTCAAAATATGAATAAAATGATTAACTCTTTTAATGAATCAATTGAAAAAAATAATATTGTTATTAGAAATAAAAAAAGAGAACAAAACAAATTTGTAGAAATGCTATGGATTTATTTTGTTAATGAAACTAAGGAAGAATTAAAAGAGTATATTAAATTTAAAGATGGTAGAAGTAAAGCTATTGATAATATTAATAAAAAAATTACAAGTTTAAATAATGAAATAAAACAAATTAATAATAAAATAGACGAAATAGAAATAAATATTACTAGTGTGACGCCTACCGTTAAAAATATTAATGAAATTTTAAAAAAGTTTGATTTTAAAGGGTTTAAACTTGAAGAGAATACTAAACAAAAAGGGACATATCTCATTTTAAGAGAAGATGGAACAATTGCTAATGAAACAATGAGTGAAGGTGAGTACAACTTTATTACATTTTTATATTTTTACTATTTAGTTTATGGTAGTCATGAAAGTACAGGTGTTACTTCAAATAAAATTATTGTTATAGATGATCCGATCTCCAGTTTGGATAGCAATGTATTATTTATTGTTAGTACTTTAGTAAAAAATTTAATAAGTGATTGTAGAGATAATAAAAACGGAATTCAGCAAATAATTAATCTTACACACAATATCTACTTTCACAAAGAAATCACTTTTTTAGGAAGTAGAGATAAATTTTCACCAAGTGAAGTGATGTTTGGAATTATTCGAAAAAAAGATAATATTAGTTATTTTGATGTTTATGAGAATAATCCTATAGAATCTTCCTACCAACTAATGTGGAAAGAATTAAGCTCTGATAATATATCAACGGTAACGTCGTTTAATACTATGAGAAGAATATTAGAGTATTACTTTAATATTATTGGAGACATGGATTACGAAAAATGTATTAATAAATTTGATGGAATAGATAAAATATTATGTAAATCTCTTATATCAGGAATAAATGATGGATCTCATTTTATAAGTGATGATTTTGTTCTAGTACATGATGAAGATAATATAAAAAATTATAAAAGAGTTTTTAAGTCAGTATTTGAGAAGCTTGGACATATCCAACATTTTAATATGATGACGAGGAATATATAATAAGTGAAAGAAATTAATATATGATTGATAGAGATTAAAAAACATAATTAATCCTGAAAAATTAGGATAGGAACTATGAAATTTGCAGCAATATTTTAACAAACAATAAGAGATTAACATATTTTATAATTATTAAATTTAAAAATTAATATATTATATATATTATGGAATAATTTTTTTAGATGCTTGTATTTATTTTTAATTTGATAATCGTTTGTTAACGTTAATTTAATATACTTTTCTAAAACTGACACTCACCAATTAAACGAGCTATATCTATAGGTACTGTTAAGAATCTTATTACGTATTAATTAGATATTCATTATTAAAGCATCATTATATGTTTTTGAAATTGTTTTCAATGTTATAATAATACTAATAATATTAAAGTTTGGAGTAAGATATGAAGCCAATAATTAAATATCGTGGTGGTAAATCGAAAGAGATACCTAATTTTAAAAATTATATTCCCGTTAAATTTAATACTTATTATGAACCTTTCTTTGGAGGTGGAGCTACATTTTTTGATTTAGAACCTGATAGAGCTTATATTTCTGATATTAATAAAAATTTAATAAAATTTTATGAAGATTTAACTAATAATTACTACATAGTTAAAGAAGAATTAAAAGAATTAGAAATAAAATATATAGAAAATAGAGAAATTTTTTTAAAGAATAAAAGAAAAAACCCTGAATTGAAAGTTAACGACCCTAATGAAGAACTTTATTATTGGATTAGAGATCAATATAACCAAAAATTGCTCCCTGTTTATAGTTATGCTACATTATATTATTTTATTAACAAAACATCTTATTCTGGAATGATTCGATATAATTCTAGAGGGGAGTTTAATGTG
This sequence comes from Staphylococcus sp. HMSC06C11, assembly GCF_001808345.1. NCBI lineage: Bacteria > Bacillati > Bacillota > Bacilli > Caryophanales > Staphylococcaceae > Staphylococcus > Staphylococcus sp. HMSC06C11. The sequence goes on along the minus strand of NZ_KV793032.1, from coordinate 133,187 downwards.
CCATATGGAAGATATGCTAATTTTAATACAGATTTGTTGAATGAAAATCATCTCAAGTTGTTAAGAAAATCCAAGATAAAAAATGAATCTTATGAAAAAAGTTTTGATTTAGCAAATGAAAAAGATTTCATCTTCCTAGACCCTCCTTATGATACGGTATTTTCTGAGTATGGGAATGAAGTGTTTAGTGGAGATTTTAAAGAAAAAGATCATCATCAATTAGCACAAAATTTTAAAAATTTAAGTTCACCTGCACTCATGATTATTTCTGAAACTAAGCTAATTAAGAATATATATAAAGGTTATATAAAAGCTAGTTATCCAAAAAACTATTCAGTGAATATTAGAAACAGATTTAAATCTGAAGCTAATCATTTAATAATTACTAATTTTAATTAGAAGGAGAGTAAATGTGAAATATGGGTAGATTTGAAAGTAGAACTATATTTTTTTCCACATCTCCAAGAAATCCAGAATTAATTCCTAAATATCTAAGACTAATAAGAGAAAAAGATTTAGAAAATAAATTATACAATGAAACTTTACAAATAAAATTTTACGATATGTTGTCTCAAGCTAATTTAGCAGGAGTTAGTAATGGTGGTAAATCAAAAGATAAAGCATTTGCCGGGCGAGATAAATTGACTAGAGCTCCTCAAGCATTAGGCTTTTTAATTCCTAAAAGAAATAAACCTTTAAAGATAACTGAAGCTGGAAATTTATTAATGAAAGAGGCTCTATTTGAAGATGTTATGATTCATCAACTTTTAAAATTTCAACTACCGAGTGCACTTCATAAAGAAACTAAAAATAAAAATGAAGGTAGATTTAATATTAAGCCGTTTTTAGAAATAATCAGGCTAGTTTATGAACTTGAATATTTGACTTATCAAGAGCTTTCAATATTTGGTATAACGATGACAGACTACCGTAAATTTAATGAAACTAAACAGGATGTTTTAGAATACCGAGCTAAACGAAAAAATAGTAGAGGAAATAAAAGCTTAAAAAAATTTTATGAAGAAAAAAGAAATGAAATATTTAAAGAGCTATATATAGATATATTAGATAATAAAAATTACAAAGTTAGAGAGAATACTGAAAATTCTCAAGAAAAATTTTTGAAAACTAAACTATCGAATTCTTTAGATTACACTGATTCAATATTTAGATTTTTAAGAGCCACTGGTTTATTTGTTTTAACTAAGGGCAAGTCAATTTCTATTTCAAACGAAAGAATAAAAGAAGTACAATATATCTTAAAAAATGTTGAGAGAGATATTGTAAGTCCAGATATCTCTATAGATAAATATTTTAAATATTTATCTAACCCTAATATACCTAAATTAAAAAATGATGACTTACGAGAAATACAATTTGAAATTGAATCTAAAGGGATAAAGGTTGATTCTGATGATTTATATAGTCTTAAGGAAGAATTAAATAGACAGAGAGTACTAAAAAGGGAACAAAAGTTACTTGAAATAACAAAAAAATTAAAAAGAAAAGACAAAGAAGACGTTGAAGATATTATTGAAACATATTCACAAATTATAAAAAATGAAATTCCTGACCGGTCAGCAGTTATGGAATGGAATACTTGGAGAGCAGCAGTTATGATAAATAATGGAGATATAACTGGTAACTTTATACCTGATGATAATGGATATCCTATTTCTACAGCTGGCGGATCTAAAGGAGATATAGTAGGAGATTATGGTTCTTTTAATATCCTATATGAAGTTACTTTATCTCAAGGAAAAAAACAATATGATATGGAAGGTGAGCCTGTCCCACGACATGTAGGAGAATTAAAGAAGAAATCTGGTAAGGATACTTTTGGCTTTTTTATAGCTGAAAAGATAAATCCAGAATCAGTATATCATTTTTATTTAACCACCGGAACGAATTCAAAAATATATAATGGAAATATTAGCGTCATACCTATTAATTTATCTGATTTTATTCATATCTTTAAGTTAAGTATTGAAAAAAATATACAACCATCGGACTTCCTAGATTTACATAATTATTCAATTAATATGTCGCGAGAGAGTATTATTAATGGTGAAAATGAAGAATATTGGTATGATAAAGTCATGAAATATATTCTAAATAAAGTTTCGTAGCATTTAGTATTTTTTTAATTCAAATTATGTAGAATCTTGAAAAGTTTTAATTTAAGATACATCAAGTTATGTATAAAACGAAAGTTTTATAGTGTGAAAAAGGTACGTGTATCTAACTGTATCAATAAAAGGTTTTATATTAAATAAAGGTTCTTAAATGAAGTTAAAGGCTAAGAAGATAATGACTATTACGACTTTTATAATAGTAGGGATATTGTTGGTAGTGGAAGGACGTACTTTTAAATAGTGATTTTGCTAGTATTTCACGTCAGTTAAATGAAATTGTTGATGATGTATTCTACTAGTAAAAAGCATTGATTTCACTCTATAGAACTAATAATTTATGCGAGGTAGTTTAATTAAATTGAGACTTCTCAAATGAGACTACATCTAAAATTTTAAATAAACTAGAAGAATTAATGAATTTTAAAAGACTAAGACATACGCTTAGGTACTGATAAACTGTATCTAAGCGTATTTCTATTGCGTGAAACTTATTCTAAGCTCCCCGTTATGGTGTGAATATTCTAAAGTTTGAGTGGGCACATCATAAACATAAAACCTTCCTCTTTTTCACTAAGAGAGATTAAGGGTAATATTCTGCTTTTTAGTAAAAATGAGTTTTAAAATTAATATCTTATATAATATAAGATTTTGAACAAATATTTTATTTCCCGAAAATGAAACAAGAAGAGGTTTTATTTTAAAAATACTAACATTTCAGAATAGTGTTAAAAAAAGAAGAAAGTATATTTTCACCAAACTAAAAATGTTGTATAATTCATTTTAATATTAGTTTTAAATATTAGAATTATAATTAGGTGGATTTATGGAAAATATAAGAATTAGTGATTTAAACTTATCAAAGAGCGCCCGTAACATTCTATTTAAACAAAATATAAAACATGTAAAAGCACTTATTACTCTAACTAACGATGATATTAATAATTTAGAAACCTTTAGCGAAAATATGCGAGAAGAAATATTTAATTATAGAAACAAATTAATTAATATTAATAATTCTAATTATAGTAATCTTGAAGAATTATTTGGGAGCAATTTTTTAGCGCTTTTAAGAGCAGAGAACATAAAAAATATAAAAGAGCTAAATAAAATAGATGTTAATGAAGTGATTTATAAAAAAGCAGATAATCAATTCATAATGTACTCGCCTTTGTCTAATCGTTCAAAAAATCAATTAATTAAACATGGCTATGTTTATAATTACCAGATTGAAGATTTAACAGATGATCGCTTGGAAAAAATTAGAAATTTAGGAACAAAATCAATCAAAGAAATTCAAGAATTTAGAAATCACCTTATTTCTAAAATTGAAGAAGAACATTCAATTATTCAAACGTTGTCAATTGAAGAAGTACGGTTGCTTAAAATTGAGGAAGTACTTAAAGATAGAGAAATTTTAAAAATATTAAAAATGAATAATATCCATTTAATAGGAACTTTAATTGAATTGAATTATGAAGATATTCATAAGTTAAGAGATATAAATAATAAAACTAGCTTAATTATTAAAAAAATAATTAACCAATTAAGAGAAGAATTAAAATTATCTAAGAAGGATTTATATACTTTAGTTATTCAAAATCCAGAGTTATCTATTGAAGACATCATTAAAATTAATACACCTAAATCAAAGTTTAATATAGCTATAAGATATCTGAGCGGAAGCAAATATCTAAATGAAATTTCAACCAATCATCAAGGATTTAGTAATAAGGAGAAAGCTATAATTACTAGGTATAATTTAAATAATCTAAATAATTTGTTATCAAGCTCTTATTCAAGGCTATTATCTTATTCTTATGTTGGCAAGAAAAATTTAATCTCTATTCTTAAGAAATTGCTTCAACAAGTTGTGGTTTATAATAAGCATGAAATTTTTATGGGGGATACTTCTAGACTTTATTTTAAATTTTCAAGACAAAAATTTTTATTAAATTTGAAAGAAGTTTTGCTAAATGACTTAATTGAAAAATTTAATGTAATTAAGGAGAAAGAATTATTAGATGAGAAGATGTCATTAACTCAAGAATTAGATTTATTAGTAAATAATAATATTGTTACGGAAAAATTAATGAATTTAGATGTATCAAAACTAGCAGAAGATATAGATTATATATTTATAAAACAAAGTGAATTTTTATACGATATAGATGAATTAACTAATAAACTAAGTAATGAATTTAAACGGATTGATTGGGACATTACTATAAAACAACTACTAGAACAAGATTTAATAGGTAAGAATAAATTCGGAAAAATATTTTCAAAAAAGCCTTCGATTTTGCTTTATGCAGCTGAAAACTTCGATGCTACTAAATTTGAAATGATAAGACTTAGATTAAAAGGAAAGACTTTAGAAGAAATTGGAAAAACTTTAGGTGTAACTAGGGAACGTGTTAGACAAATAGTAAAAAAGATTTTAGATAGTACTGATGAGGTGTTTAGAGAAGATGATAATTCATATTGGTTCAAAACATATAATTTAGACGCAAAACAATATGCGTTATTTTTTAGAGATGATTTTTATAATTATTTATCCATCCGTTACAAAAAAGGGAACCATTCATGGGAAGATATCATTTATGATGATAAAGCCTCTGTTGAATTAAAAAAGAGCGTTAGAAATGAGTTGCTTAAAGGTAAAATCGAATTAGGTAATAAAGTAATAAATAGAAATCGAACAGGGATTATCGATTATATATTAGAAGAATTCTGTCAAGATGCAGTGCATATTTCCGATGTTTTACAACTTTATAATTTATTTATTGAAGAACAAGGTCTAAATAATCAAGAATTCAATATAGATATTAGATACTTAGAAAATAGATTAAGTGATACTTCAAGTTCTGTAAGTCAAGGTAAGAAGATATATAGATATTATAACTATAATCAATATGACTGGGATAGTTTTTATAAAAATATAAATTTTGAAGAATGGAAAGATTTAGAAATTTCTTCATTGATAATTTTTAAACAATATCCAATACTCATGAAAAGTTATGATATTAGACATGCTAATGAATTACACAATATTATTAAGCGAACTTTGAGCGTAGTAGAAGATTTACGCATAGACTTGTCACGTATGCCAAATATTAAAGTTGGAAATGTAAATAGAGAACAACAGGTAAAAGACTTGATGTTCGAGTATGCACCAATTCATATTAATAATTTTGTAGATTTATACTATGAAAATTATGGAATAAAAAAACAAACAATTAAAGCTAATTATTTACAATTCATAGATAACTATATATCTGGTGAAATTATTAATGTAAGTTATGATTCATTAAGTAAGAAAGATATTGATTATGTTCAGAGAATTATTAAAGATCAAGATTTCATATTTATTGAAGACATCAAAGCTGAGTTAAAATATGAAATTAAAGAAATACAACTTATATTAAAATATTTAGGCTATAAAATATTTAGTTCTTACATATTAAAAAATCATTATGAAACTAGTGTAAGTTATTTTAATAAGAATTTTTACGATCAAAAAAATATACTAGATTTTACTAATATAGATAAAAGACTATGGAGATTAAGCACATTTACCTCTTGGTTATTTTATAAATTTAAGGAAATGAAAATATTTGAGTTTTTTCCAAAAAAATTTATAACCATCAAAAAACTTGATGAGATTGGTTTAACTTATAAAGTTTTGAATGATTTTAGAGAGGAAGCAATTATAAAACTAAGTGACCATAGAGTGTGGTCTATTAACACACTAATTGATTTAATTGACAGTGAGGATATAGATCAATATGGTTTTGAACCATTATTTTATCGTTCAATTTTACGAGGCGTAGACAATATATATAGTAATAAGATGGGAGGTAATTATCTTTTGAAATTAGATGAAGACTTTAGCTTAACAAGTTTAATTGAAGAAGAAATAATTGGAGAAAAAGTAATTGACATCTTTGATTTAACTCAAATAATTAATGATAAATATGATGTTCAATTTAATTATTCTAAATTGATTGAATCAATCAAACATACAAACATGTATTATGATGAAATAATGGAAAAAGTTTATTTGGATTTAGATTACTATTATGAGGAGTTTGAAGCTTGATGAATGAAATAAATGAAGATAATTTAATTAAAACAGGATTAACAAACAAATTAACAGTTGATGGCATTACTAAAGCATATGATGTTTATAAAATTAAACTAAATGAATTATATTATAATGATCAAAACGACAGAATAGCGACATGGATTAGTAAATACAAAGCGGAAAATGAATTAGAAAATTTTGATTTAAATGATATTGAGTATTATAACGATATAATTCACGAATTTATCAAGAAAAGCGATGAAAAAGCTTTTAAAAAAACTAAAAATAATATAAAAGCATTAGAACAAACTGAACCTGCCATCATATTAAAAGATGGTCGAATTATTGATGGAAATAGAAGGTTTACATGTTTACGCGAATTATCGAAAGAGAATCCTAAGTTCAATTATATAGAAGCTATGATAATTGGCAAGGACATTCATGAAAGTAAAAAGGAAATAAAATTATTAGAATTATATTTACAGCATGGGCGGGAAGAGAGAGTTGGATATAATCCGATAGATAAGTTAGTGGGCGTTTATAATGATATTGTGAAACATCAACTAATTACTAAAGAAGAATATGCCAAAAATACTGAACAAAGTTTAACAGAAGTTAATAAAATGGTTAATCGAGCAGAATTAATGGTTGAGTTTTTAGAATTTATTGAGATGCCAGAACACTATTACTTGGCACGTGAGTGGGATTTAGACGGTCCTTTGGGCGAAATAACTGCAGTACTTAATAAAATAAAAACTGAAGAAGACCGTATAGATATGAAAAATATTATTTTTACTAGTTTGTTAAATAAACCTGACACTGATATGACAAGATATGTTCGTAAAATGAAAGATTTAGTTAATACACCTCAGTTCAAACCATTTGTCGAAGAAAACCGTGAATTGAGTGAAGAAGTTCTTGAAAAGTTTGAGGATGAGGAAGATGTAACGCTTGATTTTATTAATAAAGAGATACGTGGGAATGATGACTTAAAAGAAAGTTTTAAATCAATTTATACTAAATATCAAGAAAAAATTAAAAAAAGAGTGACACTTGATGCACCTAAAAAACAGATTGAAAAAGCTATAGATGTATTACAAAATATTGATTTTAATATTGTTCTTAGATTAGATGATGAATCGGATTACCCTCAATTTTTAAATTCTTTGGAAGAATTAGAACAAGAAGTAAATAGAATAAAAAAAGAGGTTTATGGTAATGATACAAGTTCTTATCAATAAAGATAATCAATTGATTATTCGTTCAACATCTGATGTTTTAAATCAATTTAAGAAAAAAACAGGATTTAAACTTTATTTAAGAAGCTATGTTGAAATAAATTCAGAAGAATTGATTATTTTTAGGGCGGATATCTACTATAAAAACCTAAAAGAAATAATTAAGAGAATTAAAAAAATTGGAAGTAAAATCAATGAAAAAGTGTTAGTTGATTCAAATGTTACTAATTATTTAGCTAATATTGATTCATACATTAACTATAAGTATACAGTAGGTAATGATATTAAAAATGATGATATAAGATTTGATGACCGATATGAAGAATTTCAAAGTGTAGTAAATAATCAGTTAGAAAGAAAGTTAAGAAGCAAGCAAATGAAAGATGCGTTTTATTTGTCTATGATGCAAAAAGCTGGCAATTTTTCTGTACCAGGATCAGGTAAAACATCTACAGTATATGGTATGTATGCATATTTAAATGTGAAGAAAAATGTAAACAGAATCGTAATGATAGGGCCATTAAACTCATTCGGGTCATGGATAAGTGAGTATCAATCTTGTTTTGGAAAAAAAAGAAAATTAAACTACCTAAATATTAAGGATCTTAATACATCTAATGAAAAGAAAATGGTACTTAAATATGAGAGTGGCAACAAAGAATTGATTCTTCTTAATTATGAAATTTTAACTAGATTAGAAGATGAAATTAAAAATTTAATTAATAATGAAACTTTAGTAGTGTTTGATGAGGTACATCGCATTAAGAATCCCAAAGGGGAAAACGCGGGAGCAGCATTAAGAATAACTGAAAATGCCAAATACATGGTTACTTTAACTGGAACACCTATACCAAATGGATATAAAGATATTTATAATTTATTAAATTTGATGTATCCAGCTGATTATAATCACTTTTTCAATTTTGAAATATCCTTATTAGCAAACCCAACAAATTCAGAAGTAAAAGTAATTAATGATAAAATTCAACCATTTTTTACTAGAACCACTAAAAATGAATTAGGAGTTCCTCCTACTAATAACGATAAAATTATAAAAGTATCATCAAGTTCAGAAGAGTTGCAACTTTTTAATATATTATTTTCTAGATATAAGACTAATCAGTTAGCCTTGTTTGCTAAGATTATGCAATTGGAAAGTTCGCCTTCAATGTTATTAGAGAAATTAGATTTAAAAGAGTTTGAAGAACTATTAGATTTGAGTGGAAACCATGAAGATTTAGTTGAATATATAGATTACTCTCAAGATATCGAAGATTTAGTAAATCAAATAGAAATCACTTCAAAGATGCAAGCGCTTTTATCTCTTATAAAAGATATTGTCAGTCAATCTAAAACAGCAATCACATGGTGTATTTTTGTAAAAACAATGTATGATTTAAAACATTATTTAAATTCTATGGGTATTAGAGCTGAAGTTATTTCAGGATCTGTTCATCAAGAAGAACGTAACGAGATAATTAGTAGATTTAAAAATAAAGAAATCGATATTTTGATTACAAATCCCCACACTCTGGCAGAATCGGTTTCTTTACATCAGACTTGTCACGATGCTATTTACTTTGAATATAGTTACAATTTAGTTCATTTATTGCAATCGAAAGATAGAATTCATAGATTAGGATTAAAAGATGATGATTATACACAATATTATTATTTCCAACAAAATTACTCGTTAGAAAATGGCAATTATTCGTTAGGTGAAAGAATTTATAATAGACTATCTGAAAAAGAGCAATTGATGTTGGATGCTATTGATAAGCATGAATTAGAAATATTACCTACGGAGGATGAAGATCTAGTATTCTTCTTTAAAAACGTTATAGATTAATCGATTAATATATGGTGTAAACAACTAAGAAATTAATGAATAAATTCAAGTTTAATTACTATAGATATAAGTACTAAAAAATAAAATTATATTACTATCTATACATAGTAGTGCTTTATAAGATATGTGTTTATCAAAAAGTTATCCTGTATTCAATTTTAATCACTACATTCCTATGTTATTGAAATTATACTCAACTTTACAACAGACCTTTATTTTTTTAATTATTTATTAAAATTTTATTTAATTATAGTAATTTTTAAAAATAACAAAATTTCTTTTGTTATACTCATTTCATCAAACGAAATGAGGTGTATGAATGAGGTATTTGAACTGGCCACGCAAATGTTTAATCACTACATTCCTAATTGTAAGCAGTTTATTATTAGCATTTTCCACAATTACACATGCTAATGAAAGTAAGTCTGAAGACAGTCTTAAAATTACAACACATAACGTTTATTTCTTGCCTACAGCATTGTATCCCAATTGGGGACAATCGCAGCGCGCTGATTTAATTTCAAAAGCTGATTATATACAAGGTCAAGACGTCGTTATTTTTAATGAATTATTCGATAAAAAAGCATCCAATCGTCTTTTAACAAATTTACAATCTCAATATCCTTATCAAACGCCTATTGTTGGTAAAGGTACAGACGGTTGGCAACAGACTTCAGGTACTTATAGAGAAGTAAAACCAGTGAGCGGTGGCGTTGGTATTGTAAGTAAATGGCCAATCGTCGAACAAGAACAACATATTTACAAAAAGGGGTGCGGCGCTGATAAAGCTGGCAATAAAGGTTTCGCATACATTAAAATTAATAAAAATGGTAAATACCAACATATAATTGGAACACACCTTCAAGCTGAAGATCCAATTTGTATTAAAGGAAAAGACCAAAAAATCAGACAGAGTCAAATGGATGAAATTAAACAATTTATCAAAGATAAACATATTCCTAAAAATGAACCCGTATATATCGGCGGTGATTTAAATGTCATTAAAGGTTCAGAGGAATATCAACAAATGCCTGAGAACTTGAACGTTTCATTACCTACACAATTTGATGGCAACGCCTATAGTTGGGATACACAAAGCAATGGCATTGCGAAATATAACTATCCTAAATTAGAACCACAGCATTTAGACTATATTTTACTAGATCGCGACCATGCTCAACCAAGCTCATGGCATAATAATGTACACAAAGTGAAGTCACCAGAATGGTCTGTGAAATCTTGGGGCAAGACATATAAATATAATGACTATTCAGACCATTATCCACTTTCTGCATATGCATCAAATTAGTATTGCTATGTATTTGAATATTAATACTTAAAATAGGAGCTATATGGAAATCACAATTCAAAATTGATTTCTCATATAGCTTTTTTTTAAATTACCAATTCATCAGTATGGGCCCTCTTTGAGTAACTTTACAAAGGAATTATAAACCAAACATGCTAATATGTATGAAGTAAATAATAAATGTAATTGTATGATGTGAGGACGCTCAAATTTAGACTGAGCTACTTATATATATAAGGGGGAATTTTATATGGCAAAAGAGGTATGTGCTTATCTAGCTGTTTCAGTAGATGGTTTTATAGCAGATAAAGATGAATCAGTTCAGTTTCTAGAGGAGGTTAAAGGCGAAGGAGATAATGGCTATTCTGACTTTTATAATAGCGTAGATATTGTTGTAATGGGAGGCCGTACCTTTAGATGGTTAATTGATAATGGTGTAGAAGAGAATCCATATCAAGGTAAGAAGGTAGTAGTAATCTCATCAAAAGTCACAGATATTGATTGGGATATTGAATTCTATAGTGGTGACTTAGACGAACTTTTTAATAGATTTAATGATAATGAAAAAATATGGATTGTTGGTGGAGGTAAGTTGATTTCAACTTTAATTAATTTGAAGATCATAACATCGTTAAAGTTGACCATAGCACCAACAATACTTACCCAAGGTGTTGAGTTATTCAATTCAATAGATGAGAAAGTAAAACTCCACTTACGTGAGGTTACACAATATAATCAGTTTGTCGAATTAGATTATGAAATCATTTAATCAAATAAGGTGGTAGATTATTATACCTGCTCAATTATAATAGTTATGATTTACAAAAGGGGAAGTGTGACGGTTGTCTGAAGTAAGACAAACAGTAATGTTAAATTATCTTTTTGATATCAATTGGTTACTTTTACTTCGATTAAACAACTTAGTAAAATTCTTCCTTCACATATCTACTAAACATGTTAAAAGCCTATAATTACGGATGAGTACGTTACATTTAAACGCGTTATTCATTTCCGTGATTACAAGCTTTTCATTTTACATATTCATTAATTTTTCTTCTTGTTTAATACGCACAAATAGGAAATATGCATAAGGTATTAGTAATACCGTTGTATAAGTTGCGTGAGTTAATAATAACACCCCAATTAACTCTGGAATGATATTTAAGAAGTAATTTGGGTGCTTCGTCACTTTATATAATCCTGATTTAATAATAGGATGATTTGGTAAAATGAATAATTTCAAAGTCCAAATACCACCTAAAGTTTTGATTACTATAAATAACATGATATAAGCAAAAACTAATATCATTAAACCGATGCTATTCACTAAACTAAAAGTATCTTTGTTTATAAGTGCTTCTACACCTGCACAAACGTAGATTAAAACATGAGTGATTGCTAGAAATTTTGAATTTTTAACGCCATACTCGATAGCGCCATTTGTTATTAATTGTTGTGAATGATTAATAGATATCTTTAAACTAATTAATCTGATGCAGAAAAAGATAAGTAAAATAGTTAAAATCATGGTGTCCTCCGTCTTTTTATTATATGTATAAACCTCAAATTGATAACATACAGTATTTTATAAAGGAAACGCATGAAATACTATTAACTATTTATTAATTTTAGAACAATGACATTATTTATTTTTTAGTTTAATCATTAGGAGTCAATCATTCCAAAAGCGAACATTATCAAAATATCCCCTGATAATCACATGGTTAACAGGGGGGATTAGTATATTTTAAACTTCTGTATTATTTCTTTTAGCTTCAAATTCATCAAGCAGTTCACGTGCTTCGTCTATCGTTTCTGTACTCATCAACTTATGGCGCAATTGACTCGCGCCTTTAATGCCACGAATGTAGATTTTAAAGAATCTGCGTAAAGCTTTAAATTGTTGTGTCTCCTCATTTGAATACTTTTCATACAATGATAAATGTAATCTAAACAAGTCTAATAGTTCTTCACTTGTATGTTCACGTGGCTCTTTCTCAAATGCAAAGGGATTATGGAAGATGCCGCGACCGATCATTACACCATCAACACCATATTTATTAGCAAGTTCAAGACCTTTCTGTCTATCTGGAATATCACCATTAATCGTTAATAAAGTATGTGGTGCAATCTCGTCACGCATTGTTTTAATAGCTTCAATCAATTCCCAATGTGCATCTACCTTACTCATTTCTCTACGTGTACGGAGGTGGATGGATAAGTTTGCGATGTCTTGTTCAAAGACGTGTTTGAGCCAATCTTTCCACTCATCTATTTCATAATAACCAAGGCGTGTTTTAACACTTACGGGTAGTCCACCTTCTTTAGTGGCTTGAATAATTTCAGCCGCTCTTTCAGGACGTAAAATTAGGCCAGATCCTTTACCTTTTTTAGCAACATTTGCAACAGGGCAGCCCATATTTAAATCAATCCCTTTGAAGCCCATCTCCTTTAAACCAATACTCATTTTACGGAATTGCTCAGGCTTATCTCCCCATATATGAGCGACCATAGGTTGTTCATCTTCACTAAACGTTAGACGACCACGAACACTGTGTATACCTTCGGGATGACAATAACTCTCAGTATTTGTAAATTCAGTGAAAAACACATCCGGTCTAGCAGCTTCACTCACAACATGACGAAAGACAATATCCGTCACGTCTTCCATTGGCGCCAAAATAAAAAATGGACGTGGTAATTCACTCCAAAAATTTTCTTTCATAATATATTTAAACCTTCTTAATTATTAGTATCTCGCACATTTATGCATGATGATATTACCATAAAATGTGAACATACACAAAATGAATTTTAATAGCTATCATTTTTGGAAAGGGAGTCTACGAGTAGTCTAAAAAAGAATGAAAGGATAATGATTTTTTTCTAAAATAGTTACAAACGTTATGGCGCTTAACTTTCTAGATTTAGTTGTATGATTTCTGACCATAAATTTTCAGAAGTACATTTATTATCTTCCATAGTTTAATAACTGCTATACTAGATTAATAATACAGACAAAGGAGGTATTATATGTTTCTTGCATGGAATGAAATTAAACGCAATAAGCTAAAGTTTGGCCTGATTATCGGTATTTTAGTTCTTATAAGTTATTTACTCTTCTTACTTTCAGGTTTAGCTAATGGTTTAATTAACATGAATACAGAAGGAATTAAAAAGTGGAAAGCGGATGCTATCGTTTTAAATAAAGATGCGAATCAAACCGTGCAACAATCCATTTTCGAAACATCTAAATCGAACGATAAATTTAAAGAGACCTCCTCATTAAAACAAATGGGCGTTATCGCCTCTAATGGTGATAGTGAAGAGAATGCACTACTCTTTGGGATTAAAGCAGATTCATTTTTAATGCCGAAAATAGTTAAAGGTAAAAAATTTGCTAAAGACAATGAAGTCGTTATTGATCAGACACTCAAAGATAAAGGGTTTAAAGTAGGAGATAAGATTAAATTATCTCAATCCGATGAAAAATTACGCATCGTAGGTGTCTCAGAAAGTGCAAAATATAATGCTTCACCTGTTATTTTCACTAATAATAAAACGATGCAAAAAATCAATCCAACATTAACTACAGATAAAACCAATGCAATAGTTGTGCGAGATAAACACTGGAAAGATAAAAAAGTAGACAAAGATCTTGAAGTGGTAGGTATTAATAAATTTATTGAAGATTTACCTGGATATAAACCACAAAATCTAACAATGAACTTTATGATTACATTCTTATTTATCATTTCAGCAACAGTGATTGGCGTATTCTTGTATGTTATAACATTGCAGAAGAAAAACTTATTCGGTGTTTTGAAAGCACAGGGCTTTACTAATGGCTACTTAATGAAGATGGTTTTATCACAAACATTTATCCTAGCATTGATTGGTACATTGATAGGTCTTGTACTTACTATCCTCACAGGATTTGTCCTACCAGAAGCGGTACCGGTTGAATTTAATATTGTGACGCTCATAGTGTTTGGGGTTGTTTTAATATTAACGTCCTTGATTGGCAGCTTATTCTCGGTATTATCTATTAGAAAAATTGACCCACTCAAAGCAATCGAATAAGGAGGTGCTACAATGTTGAAGTTTGATCAAGTATCGAAAGAATTTAAAGATGGTAACCAAATGATTGAAGCTGTTAAATCCACATCTTTGACCTTTGATAAAGGCGAATTAATAGCTATTGTAGGGCCTTCTGGTTCCGGGAAAAGTACATTCCTAACAATGGCTGGCGCACTACAAACGCCTACACACGGGGAAATATACATTAATGATAATAAAATTTCACAATTGAGTCAGAAACAACTTGCTAAGATGAGAATGAAAGAAATTGGTTTTATTTTACAATCTACAAATCTAGTGCCATTTCTAACTATCAGACAGCAATTTCGTTTATTGAAAAATTATAAAAAAGAAGTTTTAAGCACTGGCGAATTTGAAAAATTATTAAATGATTTAGGTTTGAAAGAAATTGAAAATAAATTACCATCTGAAGTCTCAGGGGGACAAAAGCAGCGTGTGGCAATCGCTAAAGCAATCTATACCCAACCGTCTATTATTTTAGCGGATGAACCAACAGCTTCGTTGGATACAGAAAATGCGATGGCAGTAATGAGAATTCTTAAAGAACAATCTAAACAACGTCATAAAACATGTATCATTGTGACGCACGATGAACGTTTAACAAAATTCTGTGATAAAATGTATCATATGGAAGATGGCTATTTAAAAGAAAAGTAGTAGAATAGCGAAATATAAAAATTATAATGATAACGAGTAAAAATTATCGGTTTATTACACACCTCATCATTTAGAACAAACTCTAGATGATGAGGTTTTCTGTTTTAGTTCTCTGGATCAGTGGTGATTATAAATATCATTGCTGATATAACACTATTTTATAATTATTTTCAATTCCATTTTAAACTGTAAAAAACTTTATTGATAATCAATTGTTTATATTGTGCAAAACTCACTCATGCATTATAGTTAAAATACATATAAAAAATATACTTATTTCGATAAGAAAGTGGGGACATGCACAGTGTATAGAGGGGAATTATTGGGAAAATTCATTTACACTTCAATTGTGATGCTAGTTATTTTTAGTCTCTCTGCGTTATTACATTTCAACAAGGCAGATGCTGCTACTAAAGGTAATACTGTGATCGTAAAAGAGACACCTAAACACCAAGTAGCTAAACAGTATACAAATCAAACACCTAAAACTAAAAATGGCATTCAACCAACACAAATAACTCATAAAAGTAATCAGCCTACTAGAACGACAAAATATACAAAGCCAACAAAACAAACAACAACACAGTATGTTAAACGTACGAAACCATCTTCGACTCATGTAGTAACAAACAATCTTCACAAACAAAGTACTACTAAACATGTGGGAAAGTCTTATTCAAAGCAAACGACTCAACCAAAACAACGTAAAACACTTAAACACACAATTATTCATCACAAAGTTTCACCAACTAAAGTTAAACCTCAAAAGACAACGAAAGCTATCAAACCGGGTAACAAGAAACCTCATTGGTTATCAACAGCAACTAAAACGAAAAAGACACCATCAACTTCAAAAGTTACTAAAACGACACCGAAGCGCACTTCCTCAACTGTAACAAAAAAGAAATCCACAAAACCGAGTGTCAAAACTTCAATCAAAACAACGACTAAGTCAAAAGCAAAACCAACCTCAACAGTAAAAGTAAAATCAAAATCAACATATTCGCAACCTAAAAAGAATTACTACAATAAACCACCTAAACGTTGGCCATCCAATGTACCAGGTGGGGATAACGTGCGTGATTTCGGTCAAACGACAAAAGAATCAGGTATTGATGATGCTTTAAAAATTATGAAGAAATCGGGTAATAAGGGCGTTACAATCGAGCATACTAAAGCGAAAGATGCTAATATCGCAACTGTATTTAATTGGAATCCGACAGCTAAACAATTAACTTACAGCACGGGTACAGCAATTGGCAGACATACGATTTTAACTGCGAATCATGTAGTGAATGATCAACGTGCACATAAACCACTAACACCTGCACAACCTGAGAACATGAGAATCAACTTATTACAAGAAGGTTCCAAAGTAGTTCGTTCGCTCCAAGTATTTGGCGTTCAAATGTTGCAATACGGAGATGTCGCATTGGTTTATACATATGAAGACATTTCTAAATATATGAAAATACGTAAGATTGCATCAGAAAGTACCATTAAATCAATGAAAGCTAATACGCCAATTCATATGTATCACTATGGTACGCCATATGGAAAATATAAAAATGATCCAGCTGGTACGATGTATCATTCTAAATGTAAATATTCTATGACTGCACGAAATGTAAATCCTATCGGCTACTATCAAATGATGGCTGAACCCGGTTCATCTGGTGGAGCTGTTTTAAATAGTAAAAATGAAATTATCGGCGTACACGCGTTTAGAGTGGATGCTGGAGATTATAAGAAATATCATTTAAACACAATGGCAGAAATTAGAGGTAAATTACGTAAGGAAATTATAGATAATATCGTGTAATATTAAGAGGTTAGGGAAATTTTTCACAACTCACACTAATCAATAAGTCTTTAGTAGATAATTAATCACTTAAAACAAACTAGATAAATATAAAGAGCGTTCTCAGAAATTTTTTGAGAACGCTCTATTATTTATAAAAATGTATTTTAGTCTCTACTTACTGATTGAGGTTTTTCAACACTATTTTGTTGGTCGTTATTTTGGTTGTTATCAGCATCTTGAGAAGCGTTGTCAGTTTGTTGTTGCTCCGCTTGTGTATCATTATCCTGATTTTCTTCTACCGATTGATTTTGTTCTTGTTCACTATTTTGAGCAGCTTCGGTTTCTGATGTGCCTTCCTTACTTTGACTACTATCATCATTATTCGATTCTTGTTGTGATTGATCTTCGTTATTTTGTTTCTGTTGGTTATTTTCATTTTGCGATTGTTGCGCATTTTGATCATTGTAATTTGGATGGCTTAAATCTTTACCGAATAATTTTCTATTTTGACTATTCGGCCCTTTATATAACGAACTTTCATTAGCATGTTGAACATGTCTTTCTTTCTCTGCTTTAGTTCTTCTATCTATATAACCATTAACATGACCTGTCTGCTTATTAACAGTAGTAGCCGCACTCATTGGAAAGCCTGTGGCATCACGTGCTGTAAAGGTAATGTAGTATTCTTTACTATTAGATTGGTTTGAATCAACTTTGTAATCATCATTTGTGGCTGAATTTTTAAAGTGCTCTTTAGCATTTTGAATCGCTTCATCTTCTGAAATCGTCCCATTATTTGATTGGTTTTCAGAATTTGTCTCGTTATTGTTTCCTTCATTGCCTGGATTTGAAGCATCATTATTTTCGGAACCATTTGCTTGTCTTTGATTAGCTTGATTTGTTTGGTTATCTACCTTGGTATCTTTATTACTCTGCTTGTCTTTAGACTGATTTGAACTATGTTCACTACTTTCTTCATTATTCTTTTTACCTTCACCTTGATTATCGTCTGTACCGATATTGAGTGAACATGCCCCTAGTAAGAACGTACTTAATAATACAGTCCCTAATAATTGCTTTTTCATAATCATCCCTCCATTTATACATCGTACAATATTTTTAAATTATTGTTAATATTACGCTGTTTTATATATTTATTATCTTTTTTATATTTTGAATGATTTGAGGTCCTTCTAACGTAGCAGTCTTGAATTTTTGAAAATTGTTTCACGATAAACTTACTTAATTTTTATTAAACATTAATATTATCTTTATACTAGTGACAATTTTATTATTTTATTTATTAAGATATTAATAATTTTAATGTAAATTTACATATAAAAATTGAATTTACTCTTTTTCGGAATTATAATGAAAGCGGTTGCTACCCTATAACATCAGGAGGAATCGATATGGAAAATATTTTAATCAACGGATATAGTCACTATACATCATCAAATAATATTCAACGAAGTGCAATTGAAGAAAGAGATTTAGGTGATGGTCGTACATCATCAATTTCTGCATCCGTTTCTTATACAGTTACTTGGAGTGCAGCTTAACGCAGTTAATCATCAATAATGTTAAATTAAATGACTAAGATTATAGGGTAGTAACTTTTTAATATAAATAAAGAAATGGCTATGTGAGATATTAATATCTAATTCATAACGCCAAACATTACATAAATCATACCTTACACATTTTAAAAATAAAAAATGTAATTTACATGAAAGGAGCTTAGAACATTTAATGCAAAAAGTTAAAGAAGGTCGTAATATCATCAGTCTTGAAGAAGATGGAACAACTCAATATTTACATAAAGTAATTAAAGGACCTAAAGTTGACGCGCTCAGAAGATACAATAATTGCTTGAAATGGGAAGACATACGCACAGATACTATTCGATTGAAGTCTCCAAAGTTGATTGACCATGATGAAGACAGTTTATCGCTTAAATATCAATGGATTGAACATGCTACATCGTTAGAAGAAGAATTAGAACAACCATCCCCAAATTTTAAACACAAAATCGCAAAAGCTGCAGATATGTTAGTGACATTACATTTATCTGATATCAATGATGTGGATATAGATTCAGAAGACCAGTTACCGCAGCGTGAATCGTTGTTATATGCATTAAATAAATATGAATATGCCGGCTGTACGGGCGCAGAACTAGAGTTGTTTAGTTTATTGCAACAAGACTCAGAACTCGTAGAAACGATAATGCAGCAATCTCATGATAATGACGTCTGTATTTGTCATGGTGATATTCGTTTGGATCAGTTTATATTTACAGATGATGATATTTGGATTATAGATTTTGAAGAATTACGTAAAGGGGATCCAAGTAGAGATTTAGCGGGACTAATTGGTTCTATTTATTTTGATTGCTTATTAAAAACTTTTACCGAAACGACTCAAGAAACTTCAGATGCTAAGGAGATAGAAGATCAGTTTATGGAACGAGGTCTTAATTACATTGAACAAATGAGACCTTTAATTCAATTAGCTTATCAAACATATGTATCTAAGAAAATGATTAATAACATACATCTTGCTCGAAATATTGGATGGTTTCTCGTGGAAAGAATCATGAGCAGAGCTAAATTTTCATTTCGTTTAACTGCCATAGATAGAGCGATTCTTGGGATAGGTAGAGAAGTAATAGTGTTTCCAAAAAATCTAATAGAACTATTTGAATAAATTGGAGGACGTACTATGACAGAAAAAGTGAATACGTTAGAAGATTTAGCACAAAAAATAGAATTAGAAACGGATTTAAACAAAGTTAAAATAGATAATGAAACATATGATGACGTCCTTGAAAATCAAAAAAGTAAGTTAAAACAGTGGTTATATTCGATGTTACATACTGGAAATTTGAACAATCAAGTCAAACAATCATCAAAAACATTTAATGATTTAAACGAACAAATTGCCAGTAGCATTAAAGATCCTGGGATTCGAGTAGAGACGAGTACACAAAACTTTAACGGTCAAATCTACCATGTTATTCAAGGGATTCGAATCAAAGAAGAAGTAAATGAAGATAATAGTATTGTTGTGCCTTGTTCTAGACCTAATTTGACGCCTGGATTTTTCATGTTCGTACATACAAATAATGGTTTACATATTAATAAGGTTACACGTCATTATATTTATGCAGACACGCCTCAATATGCTATAGAGTTATGGAGTAAATGTGTAAATGAGTTAGTTGAAAAGAACGTGAGTTTTTCTGCTAAAATTTTATCCTCCTCTGATAGTTATCCAAGAAATGACGCACTCGTGTTTTACAGTAGTGAAGATAAAGACAAAGTTGAAAAAGTATTAATTGAACATGTTAAAAAGGCTCCTATAAAGATTAAAAAAGCCTCTCAACTAGCGAGTCAATTAACATACAACCTCTTTACAGCTGAAGAGCCTATTCAAACTAATGGTATTCAACAGAGCTTTGGTGAACATCGTTGTAGTGCTATAGCCGACGCCATTCAAGACTACTTTATTACAGGTGCTTCCTTCAAATTATTACTAAAGCAAAGATTCATTGCGAATCAGATAGATATTAATGATTTGTCTAAAAATAAAGTGAAGTGAACAGAGATTTATGGTGTGTGCGCTACATTATGAAAATGCTCTATCCAAAAGTTTTAAAAGTGTGTGACTTATACTGATAGGAGTGACTCAGCTTATGAAAGTTTTAGCTTTAATTAATACAAATTTAGTATTAGAAGAAGATGTAACGATGTTACCTGATGTAAGTATTGCAGGAACACCCATTCATTGTGGTTTGATTGAATTAGAACGACCAAGTTTTAACGAAGATGCATCAGAGAACGAACATTTCGTGTTAGTAAAAGTTGATGCGTTTTCTTGCAATTATAGAGATAAAGCCATTATTCTAAAAGCCGCTTTAAAAATGCAAGAAGATGTAAATTCTCAAGCTCCACCATTCGATTATTTTGGTTCTGACTTTGTAGGGAGAATTGTAGCTAAAGGATATTCAGTTGATGAATTTGAAATTGGACAACGTGTGATACCCAACTGTGCGTATCCCGACCCTCCTTTTCCAGGGGTGGCACCTGGAGCAGTCACAAACGAAGCTTCAAAAGGATGGCTCAGATTGCATAAATCAAAGCTTATCAAAATACCAGAACATATGAATAACGCAGTTGCAGCAGGCTTCTCAATAGGTAGCCAAACTTCAACAAGCATGGTAAGGCGTGTAAATCTTAAGCAGAATGAACGTGCACTAGTACTGAGCGGTCGCTCTAATACGTCTATGTTTATTATTAATAACTTAATCAGTAAAGGAATCGATACGACAATATTAACTACATCGGAATGGACGCCTGAAGAACAAGCACTCATTCGGCCAGCTAAATTACATAAAGTAGATAGGAACATGCAGAAGTGGGAAGAAGACTTAGGTGAATTTGACGTCGTATTTGATCCTTATTTTGATTTGCATTTAGAAAAAGCAGTGAATCAAATGAAAGTAGGCGGACGCTATATTACATGCGGTTATAAAAACCAACATCCCGCCTTTTCTGAAAATGAAGATGAAAAAACACCTAACCATCTGAAAAATATTATGTTAAAAGTTATGCTCAATAATCTATCATTAATAGGTAATTGTATCGGAACTTGGGGAGACTTAGAAAAAGGTATTTCAGATTATAATGAAAATGAGTTTATTGTTCCAATCGATAGAAGCTACTCTATAGAGGAAGGTAGTGCATTTGTTGACCGTACCTATAACACACGAGGACGTCTAGGCAAAGCAATCATGTTATATGATTAAAAGTTAAAAAGATGTTAGAAGGTTATTCATACTACTACTTAATTAAAACTTCATAAATATAAAAGCTATATATAAAACGCCACAATCCTCTTCAACAAAGAATGTGGCGTTTACATTATTATTAATATATACAAAGCTTTAATATCACTCCAAATGTTGCATTTGATAACCAATTCTTGGATGGGTGATAATGAGTTTTTTCATACTACTTTCATACGTTGTATCACTGTTATTAAGCTTCTTCCGCAGTGAGGCCATATGTACTCGTAATGATGACATGTCACACTTATTGACGTATCCAAATAGTGCTTTTAATAAAACCTGATATGTTAATACCTTACCAACGTGCTGACTTAAAATTTCTAATAATTGGAATTCATAAGGTGTTAGGTGAATAGCCTGTCCCATCATATAAACAGAATTACCGCTGAAATCAATGATTAACGGGCCGTTCTCAAAGTTATTTTGCATCGTGTCAGGCCGTTTCGAAACGCGAAGTGCAACCCTGATACGTGCTTGTAATTCATCAATATTAAAGGGTTTAGTCATATAATCATTCGCCCCGTAGTCTAACGCTTTTACAATAGTTTCCTCTTCTGTTCGCGCACTGATAACGATAATAGGGGTGTCCACACATTCTCTTAATCGTTTAATTAAAGAAAGCCCATCAATATCTGGCAAACCTAGATCAAGTAATATAATATCTGGATGTTCTGTTCTAATGCGGAAGTCCGCTTCTCTACCTGTTTTCGCTTTAATAACTTTATAGTAACTCATAGTTAATGCTACATCGATTAAATGTAAAATTGCTTCATCATCTTCAACAACTAAAAGTGTAGATTTCATCATCTCACCCTTCCATTTTTATTTGTTCTTTATCTAAATAAAAATAAAATATACTGCCACTTGGTTCATTGGATTGATATTCTAATTTACTGTGATGCTGTTTTAATATAAGTTGGACTAAATACAAACCGAGTCCTAGGCTATCCTTTTTATTATCTTTAAAGTAATCCCCCGAATAATATGGATTGAAAATTAAATCTCGCTCTTCTTTAGGTATACCTTTACCATTATCAATGATTTCAAATAATATCTTTGAGTCTTGTTCATGCACGCGTAAGGTGATAACAGAATGCGATTCAGAGTGCTTTAATGCATTTTCTACCAAATTAAATAAAACTTGTAGCATTAATTTGCTGTCGATATATACCAGTGCGAATGTTCCATTATCTTCAATAGTGACTTTATGATTTTGATGACGACGCACGAGTCCATCTTCAAATTCTTCGAGTAGCTCCTCTACAAGGTATGAGGTGCGCTTAATTTGAATATCTGAACGCTCTAATTTCGTTAGAGAAAGTATATTTGTGACTAACGTATATAAATATTGTGCCTCTTCGTATGAAGCGGTTAACAGTTGCGCGCGTTCATTTTTATCCAAGCCATCATTATGATATTTCACTACATCTAAATTACCGATAATAGATGTTAATGGCGTTCTAATATCATGTGAAATAGATTGTAAGAAATTTGATCTTGTAGCTTCTCTTTCAGCTATTACCATCGACTGTCTCGTTTGCTTGAGTAGGGCGACATTTTCAACGGCAAGGGTCAAATCGTTTAACATTGAATCTAAGATAGAATTGTCGTATGTATCGATGTAATCCTCATCTCTAAACTGAATCGAAATAATACCCTTAACTGGTCTTGTACCAATTGGAATACATAGAAATTTACTACCTGGGAAGGTGTTGGTTAGTCTACCCGCACGTCTTTCATTCTCTATTACCCAACTTAACGTTTCAGCATCCTCAGTCCCATGGTTATGCGCACTCGAGCTAACTCCAAACGACGCGGACTGCATCACTTTCTTAGCTTCGATTTGAAATACAGTAACATCCTGCTTTAATAATTGGTGAATTTGATCACCAGCCACACTCAACAACTTCATAGTCG
Source organism: Staphylococcus sp. HMSC06C11 (assembly GCF_001808345.1). Taxonomy (NCBI): domain Bacteria; kingdom Bacillati; phylum Bacillota; class Bacilli; order Caryophanales; family Staphylococcaceae; genus Staphylococcus; species Staphylococcus sp. HMSC06C11. Next base: position 109,241 of record NZ_KV793032.1, on the reverse strand, counting down.
CATATGATTCCTTAATCGACTGATTAAATTGCAACATAATATCTGTACGATATAACTGACGTTCGGTGAGGGAGTGTTGATATTTTAAATTTTTCAATATGCCACTCGTGAAAATGCTAGCAAATATGCTCGTCACAAAAGTGATGGGATATTCAAAGCGATACATTTCTAGCGTAAACCTCGGCACAGTAAAGAAATAGTTAAAGACGAAGACATTTAATATCGATGCGAAGAAACCAATTAAATATGACTGTGTCCAAATGGAAAGTACGATAATGCCAATAAAAAACATTAAAAGAATAATAGCACTAGACTCATTCTTATCCATCTTATAAATCCACATTCCTAATAGTACGCATACAATTTGGATGGTTAACATTTTAACGATATCGATTGATAACGTGAGTTGGTATGGTTTTTTATCTTTTTTACGGCTACTCCGATCACGATTTTGCTTATCCGAATAAATCTGATGTATCGGGACAATCTCTAATTTAAAGTGATGCGTAGTATGATTAATCTGTTCAATTAATGACTTCTTAAAGTACTCTTTCCAAGGTGGTTGTTCAGACTGACCGAGCACCAATTTAGTCACAAATGATTTATCGCACGAATCAATCAATGTCTTCGCAATATCTTGTGCATATAACACCTTAATCTCAGCACCTAGTGATTTGGCAAGCATCAGATTTTTATGAACATAATGATCTTGCGCACGACTTTCAGAACGTGTTTCAAAGGTGTCGATATAAATAGCAGTAAACTTTGCATGCTCTTTATAAGCTGCGCGTCTTGCTTCACGAATCACACGTTCATTATAAATACTTCCACTTACAGCTACTGCAATATGAGGCGTAACATCAGTATGCTTCGTTTTATACTGTTGCTCTTTTTGACTCATAATATCCGCAACAGTTCTTAGCGTAAGTTCACGTAACTCTGTCAGGTTCTCATATGTGAAAAAATTGGAAAAAGCAGTATCCAAGCGTTCCCTTTTGTATACCTTTCCAGCCTTAAGGCGTTGAATCAACATATTTGGCGAAATATCAACGACTTCATAAGCATCAGCAGACATTATAAATTGATCTGGAACACGTTCTGATACTTGGATACCTGTCATCAGTGCTATTTGTCCACTCAAACTTTCAATATGTTGAATATTAAGTGTCGTCCAAACATCAATGCCATGAGAAAGAATTTCTTCAATATCCATGTAACGCTTTAAATGTCGTGTTTTTGAGATATTCGTATGGGCCAACTCGTCGATAAGCACAACATCTGGATGCGCCTCAACAATTTGATTCACATCGATAAAGTGAAAGAGATGACTCCCAAATTTTCGGCTAGAGGTCTTAATTTCTGGTAGTTGTTTAGCAAGCGCACTTGTCTCAGGACGTTGATGTGGCTCTATATAGCCAATTTTAATATCGACACCTTCTTTATAAAGGTCGATACCGTTCGATAGCATTTCATATGTCTTTCCAACACCAGGGCTATAACCTAAATAAATGGTGAGTTTACCTCTGTGTCTATGTGAACTTTCCATATGCCACCACCTCTTAATTACATATTAATTAAGATTAATCTATTTATCCATTTTTATTTTTATTTAATTTCTTATCTTTATATTTCCTTTATAACTTTGTTCAAATATTAATACTTTAATTACAGTGCTCTTGCTAAGATGTCCATGAAAGTGAGGAGGAAGCACAATGATTACATTTTTAGCCTTCATGATCATCGGAATAATTTTATTTCTATTTTATGCATTACTTTGGAGTGAAAAATTCTAGTAGCGAAAGAAGGAAATATCATGAGTATGATTCTATTTTTAATCACATTTATCGTGCTCTCATACATAATGAGTCGATACTTATATACAGTGGCTTTAATTGTACCGTCTAAGATGGATGTCTTATTTTCACCTATAGAAAAGGGACTCTACAAATTGATTGGTACGTCACTAGAGCACATGTCAGGTAAAACATATTTAAAGCACTTTTTATGTTTTAACAGTTTAACTGGCGCATTAGCATTTATCTTACTACTGACACAACAATGGCTATGGTTAAATCCCAATCACAATTTAAGTCAATCAGTGTCTCTCGCATTTAATACGGCAGCCTCGTTTTTAACGAATACAAATTTACAACATTATGCGGGCGAAACGGGATTAACGTATTTCACGCAAATGGGTGTCATTACGTGTCTGATGTTCACTTCAGCCGCTTCAGGTTACTCAGTATGCATCGCAATGTTGCGTAGACTAACGGGTATGACAGACGTCATAGGTAACTTCTATCAAGACGTCGTGCGATTTATCATACGTGTCTTAATTCCATTCGCATTCGTGTTAAGCATATTTCTTATTAGTCAAGGTACACCTCAAACGTTACATGGCAATCTAGTTGTTGAAACCATGTCAGGTGTGAAACAAACCATTGCATATGGACCTATGGCTTCATTAGAGTCAATTAAACATCTTGGAACGAATGGTGGAGGGTTCCTAGGTGCCAACTCATCCACGCCATTTGAGAACCCAACCTATTGGTCTAATTTCGCAGAGGCATTAAGTATGATGTTAATTCCTGGATCGCTTGTTTTTTTATTTGGCAGAATGCTGAACGCTAAACAGCACATCCATCCCCATGCGGTAATGGTCTTTATTGCAATGTTTACGATGTTTGTCTTGCTTTTACTTATTTGTCTACATTATGAAACTGCAGGAAGTCCGATTTTACACCACTTAGGAATCGATGGAGGCAATATGGAGGGCAAAGAAACACGTTTCGGTATTGCTCAATCAGCTTTATTTACAACTATTACGACAGCTTTTACGACTGGTACTGTTAACAACATGCATGACAGTCTCACACCTATGGGTGGCATGGCTCCAATGATTCTTATGATGTTAAATGCCGTTTTTGGTGGTGAAGGTGTCGGTCTGATGAATATGTTGATCTATGTCATGTTAACTGTCTTTATTTGCAGTTTAATGATTGGAAAGACGCCTAGTTATTTAGGTATGAAAATCGAATCCAAAGAGATGAAATGGATAGCACTCACATTTTTAGTCCATCCATTATTGATATTAATATTTTCAGCATTGGCATTTATCATTCCTGGCGCGAAAGATGCGATAACAAACCCACAATTCCATGGCGTTTCTCAAGTCATTTATGAATTTACATCTTCATCTGCTAATAATGGTTCAGGTTTTGAAGGTTTAAAAGACAACACTGTATTTTGGAATATTTCGACAGCAATTGTGATGCTCGTCGCACGTTATATCCCCATCGTCTTACAACTGTTGATTGTGTCTAGCTTGGTCAACAAGAAAACATATCAACATACCGATGACTCACAAGATGTACCGATTAATAACCTGTTCTTTAGCACCGTGTTGATTATCTTCATCATTTTACTCAGTGGTTTGACCTTCCTACCAGATTTAATGCTTGGACCAATAGGAGAACAACTACTGTTGCATTCGTGATGAAAGGAGATGATAGAAAATGATGAAAACATCAAAAATATTTGAATCAAGTTTGGTTAGACAAGCACTGAAGGAAAGTGTTGTTAAATTAAACCCTAAATATATGGTGAAGAACCCTATCATGATTGTTGTAGAAGTGGGCATGCTACTATCATTTTTATTAATTTTTGTACCTCATTTATTTATACAAGAACATGTATCGCTTATGTATGTGTTAAGTATCTTCATCATCTTATTGCTGACACTTATTTTTGCTAACTTTTCAGAAGCGCTAGCAGAAGGGCGAGGGAAAGCGCAAGCGAATGCCTTACGCCAGACACAAATAGAAATGACGGCGCGATTAATTAAAGAAGACGGCAGCTACGAAGTGATAAATGCTAGCAATTTGAAAAAAGGAGACATCGTTCGTGTAGAAACTGGAGAACAAATACCTAATGATGGCCAAGTTATTAAAGGTTTAGCAACTGTCGACGAATCTGCGATTACCGGTGAATCAGCGCCAGTGATTAAAGAGAGTGGCGGAGATTTCAATAATGTTATTGGAGGCACCTCTGTCACTTCTGACTGGTTAGAAATAGAAATCACTTCGGAACCAGGTCAATCATTCTTAGATAAAATGATTCATTTAGTTGAAGGGGCGACAAGAAAGAAAACACCGAATGAAATTGCATTGTTCACGCTCTTAATGACGCTAACTATTATCTTTCTCGTCGTAATTATGACGATGTACCCCTTAGCACAATTTCTTCATTTCAATTTATCAATTGTGATGTTGATTGCCTTAACAGTCTGCTTAATTCCAACAACAATTGGAGGGTTGTTATCTGCTATTGGTATCGCTGGAATAGATCGTGTGACTCAGTTTAATATTTTAGCGAAAAGTGGCCGTTCCGTAGAGACATGTGGTGATGTAAATGTGTTGATTCTAGATAAAACTGGAACGATTACTTATGGTAATCGTATGGCAGATGCATTTATTCCTGTGGCATCAACGAGTTATGAAAGATTAGTGCGAGCAGCATATGAAAGTTCCGTAGAAGATGATACACCTGAAGGAAGTAGTATTGTTAAACTTGCACAAAGCCAAGGCATCACATTACCTCAAGAAAGAGGCGAATATTTCCCATTTACTGCGGAGACTCGTATGAGTGGTGCGAAGTTTGAAGATCATGAAGTGTATAAAGGTGCACCTAATAGCATGATTAAGCGTGTTAAAGAAGCGGGTGGATCTATTCCTAATGATTTAGATGAACGCGTCACTGAAGTCTCTAAAAAAGGCGGCACGCCACTCATTGTTATTGAAAATAATGAAATTTTAGGTGTCATCTACTTAAAAGACGTAATTAAAGACGGTCTTGTTGAACGATTTCAAGAATTACGCGAGATGGGTATCGAAACCGTCATGTGTACAGGTGATAATGCACTTACTGCAGCAACGATTGCGAAAGAAGCGGGTGTAGATCGTTTTATCGCAGAATGTAAACCAGAAGATAAAATTAATGTTATTAGAGAAGAACAAGCTAAAGGTCATATTGTGGCGATGACAGGTGATGGTACAAATGATGCACCTGCTCTAGCAGAAGCTAATGTTGGTTTAGCTATGAACTCTGGTACAACAAGTGCGAAAGAAGCGGCAAATTTAATTGATTTAGATTCTAATCCTACAAAGTTAATGGAAGTCGTATTAATTGGTAAGCAATTATTGATGACACGCGGATCTTTAACAACGTTTAGTATTGCGAATGACATCGCGAAATATTTCGCAATTCTACCAGCTATGTTTATGTCTGCAATGCCAGCAATGAATCGCTTAAATATTATGCATTTACATTCACCTGAATCAGCAGTGTTATCGGCACTCATTTTCAATGCATTAATTATTGTGTTACTCATACCAATTGCGATGAAAGGCGTGCAATTTAAAGGCGTTTCAATGCAAACGATATTAATGAAAAATATGTTGGTCTATGGATTAGGCGGTATGATTGTGCCATTTATAGGTATTAAATTCATCGATGTAATTATTCAATACGTTGTCTAAAGGAGGAGATGTAGAATGGCAACGATACGAAAAAGTGTTGGACTTGTAGTAGTACTATTTGTCCTTTGTGGGTTTATATTTCCGCTAACAGTGACTGCAATAGGTCAAGTCGCATTTCCCTATCAAGCTAATGGAAGTTTAATTAAACAAGATGGTAAAGTAATTGGTTCAGAATTAATTGGTCAACAATGGAACGATTCTAAATACTTCCATGGTCGAATAAGTGCCGTGAATTATAATATGGACAAGAAACTTTTGAAAGCGAACGGTGGACCTTCATCAGGTGGTTCAAATCTAGCAAATTCTAATCCTCAATTTAAACAGCGTGTTGAAGATTCGATTCATAAAGAAGGACATCATCTTACTGCAGATGCTGTGACTGCTTCAGGGTCAGGATTAGATCCAGATATCACCGTTTCAAATGCCAATGCTCAAGCGAAAAGGATTGCGAATGAACGTGGTATCGAGGAAGCAACAATTCAACGCATGATTCAACAATATAAACAATCCTCACCCATGACTGAAGATTACGTGAATGTACTTAAAATGAACATTGCACTTGATAAAATGAAATAACGTTAAAAACTAAAGAAAAAACACTATTCCATCTATTGTTAAACTATATGTTTCTCTAGACATAGATATATTCAAAGTAGATTTAGAAGAACTTTCACTTGAAGATATATTTCTTAAAAGTAGCGAGCATGAAAGTCATCATTAAAACAACTTATCATAAGTGTAAGTGAGAAGAAATTGCTTTAAATCCTCTTTATAAGATCTTCTTAAAATTTATGGGTAAGACTTCGGTTTGTCTGATGTAACACATCGGGAAGTTTAATTATATACCCCTTTCAAGCTAGCATTGGCTTGTTTTTAGCCAATTTGCTAGCTTTTTTTATCTTCAATCGCTCTTCACAATGCACAAATTGTCCTTTCCACCGAACTCATCTAAATGAAATTTATTATCAATTATATTGACAATATTATCCGACTCGTATACTATAATCTTCAAATCGTAACTATTACGATTTATTTTGTACAACTAATTTAAGGTTATTGATAACTCTACATACAATTATTTTTTTATCAATAACCTTAATAGAGAATTTACAACATAAAGGAGCATCATATGCATCGACAGATAGTTGAATTTTCTAAGTATAATCCATCAGGAAATATGACTATACTTGTTCACTCTAAACATCATCCTGAAGAATATGCATCAATCGCTAATCAATTAATGGAGACGACACATGTGTGTTGTGAACAAGTTGGTTTTATTGAATCTTGTGATTATACCAATGGGGATCAATTTCATTTAGTAATGAGTGGGAATGAATTTTGTGGGAATGCAACGATGTCATACATACATTATTTACAAGAACATCAATTGCTTGAAAGTGAGCAGTTTCAATTAAAAATATCAGGTTGTTCTCAAACCGTGTCATGTACCGTTCATAACCAGCAATATTATGAGGTCGGGATGCCTCAAGTGCAAAGTATTGTACCAAGACAATTAATTATCGCTGGTCAACCATACGATGCGCTCGAATTAATTTATGAAACTTACATACACTATGTTATTCAAACGCAAGAGACTACAATGAACTTCAAATACCAAGTCGAACAATTTGTCAGAGAACAACAATGGCATACTACATTTAAAACTATTGGAATCATGCTATTTGATTCACGACAACACTTTTTAATGCCACTTATTTATATACCTGAAGTGTAAAGCTTAATTTGGGAAAATAGCTGTGGCTCAGGTGCTGCTTCAATTGGTGTTTTCCAACAATATCAAACGAATCAACCATGTAAAGATTTCAAAGTGAAGCAACCAGGGGGAAGTATAGTGGTTTCTTCGACATACAGTAATAAAAAGGGATACATCACATCAATCAAAGGTCAAGTTTCAACTGTCGCAACAGGACTAGCATATATAGAACAGGAGACAAAGACACAATTATGAACCCAAAACACGGTATAAACAAACAGTTACAAGAATATCTAAGGCAATTTGAAACACTATATTACCAAGTATTAGAAGATGAGCATTATATCCAGGCATTGGAAACGCTAGTTGACCATTATAGTCAATTTATTTTAAATCCCATTGCTAAACATCAATTTGAAGACTGGAGCAACAATGAAGCAAAAGCAAGTTTAACTCACCAGCTTCAAGATATAACGTCACAGTGTGTAAAACGTGTTGAAGAAATACGTGCTAAAAGATTACTAGATGGACGATCCTCTACATCTGGTTACTTTGACAATGTAGAACAGTGTATTCATGAAGAATTCGGCCAATTTCATTTTGGTAAAGAAGATAAATTATTACTAATTGGGTCAGGTGCTTATCCTATGACGCTTGTTCAAGTAGCTAAAGAAACAGGTGCTTCTGTAATAGGCATTGATATCGATTCACAAGCAGTTGATTTAGGACAACGAATTGTTCAGGTGCTTGCTCCAAACGAAGATATAGTTATCACCAATCAAACTGTTGAAGAAATAGACGATATGCAGACGATTACGCACATCATTTTCAGCTCTACCATCCCTGTTAAATACGATATTCTAAATCAATTACACGCTATAACAAAAGATAACGTGGTTGTAGCGATGCGTTATGGAGATGGTATTAAATCGCTATTCAATTATCCATCTCAGCAAACAGAGGAAACAAAATGGCGTTGTGTCGAACGGCTCTCACGACCTGAACACATCTTTGATATTGCATTGTACCGCAAAGCTTCTAATAAAGGAGGTGCGATGCATGTCTAATACTTTAATAGTTGGAAGTGGACCTGTGGCCATTCAACTTGCTCAAATATATAGCCAAATGGCGCATCAAACTATTGATATGGTAAGTCGTGTTAAGACTTCAGCCAGCTCCCAACGTGTTTATAATGCGTATCAACGTGACGGTTATTTTAAGGTCACCACTCAAAATGCTGCACATCAACAACTTTCAGGTGAATTTAAAGTGCGACAATTTTATAAAGATATACAGGAAGTGAGTAGTACTTACAATACTCTAATCATGGCGTGCACGGCTGATGCGTATCGCTCAATATTAAATCGACTTGCAAAGGCCACAGTTGAGTGTCTACAACACATTGTTCTAGTATCTCCGACTTTAGGTTCTCATATGGTAATAGAACAACTGTTGTCAGAGTTAAATCTAGATGTAGAAGTAGTGTCCTTTTCAACATATTTAGGAGACACACGAGTAGTTGATACTACTCAACCACATCAGGTGCTCACATCAGGTGTGAAGTCAAAGTTATATGTTGGATCGACTCATACCGATTCAAGATTTATAGATCGTATATGTGTACTATTTCATCATTTGAATATCCAAATCGCTGTAATGGATACACCGTTACATGCTGAAGTACATAACAGCTCGCTCTATGTTCATCCTGCATTATTTATGAATGACTTTTCATTACAAGCAGTTTTCAAAGGGACAACAGTTCCTGTTTACGTCTATAAGTTATTTCCTGAAGGACCTATCACGATGAAACTGATACGAGAAATGCGTCAAATGTGGGTAGAGATGATGAAAATTTTAAACGAATTAAGAGTGCCGTCCGTCAATCTTTTAAAATTTATGGTCAAAGAGAATTATCCGGTCAGACCAGAAACGCTAAGTGAACGAGAAATTAATCAATTTGAAGACTTACCAGCGATACATCAAGAATATTTACTCTATGTTCGTTACACTGCTATTTTAATCGATCCATTTTCTGAACCAGATTCGAATGGACATTACTTTGACTTCTCGGCAGTACCATATAAACGTCTTTATATTGATGAAGAAGGCGTTACACACATTCCGCGAATGCCAAGTGAGGATAGCTATCGAACAGCTATGATTCAAGCTGTAGGGAGGGCGCTTAACGTTAAAACACCAATGATTGATCAATTTTTAGCACGTTATCGTAGCTATTGTGATGGCTACCGTGCAGAACACCCTAAACAATCTCTATCAGCTCAATTTGACTCACATCAGTACGATGAGGACATTGCTTTGGTAAAACAATTTTTAAAAAATAAAACTGAACATAATGCGACACATTAATACTTAAAGAACACACAACAATTATTATCAACATAGAAAGAGGAAACAAAATGAATAGATTAACAAAGATGAGTACGATTTTACTTGCATCAGGGATGTTATTAGCAGGTTGCGGTGGTAGTGAGGGATTAGAAAAGAAAAAAGAACAAAAGACATTATCTTATACAACTGTTAAGGACATCGGAGATATGAATCCTCATGTCTACGGTGGTTCAATGTCAGCAGAAAGTATGATTTATGAACCTCTGGTACGTCATACGAAAGAGGGGATTAAACCATTATTAGCAAAGAAATGGGATATTTCTGAGGATGGTAAAACATACACTTTTCATCTTAGAGAAGATGTAACTTTTCATGATGGTACAAAATTTGATGCTGAGGCAGTAAAGAAAAATATCGATGCTGTACAACAAAATAAAAAGTTACATTCTTGGTTAAAAATTTCCACACTTATCGACAATGTGAAAGTTAAAGATAAATACACAGTGCAGCTTCACTTAAAAGAAGCATATCAACCAGCCTTAGCAGAGCTTGCTATGCCTCGTCCATATGTATTTGTGTCTCCTAAAGACTTTAAAAACGGCACAACAAAAGATGGCGTGAAATCATTTGATGGTACAGGTCCGTTTAAAATGGGTCAACATCACAAAGATGAGTCAGCAGAATTTAATAAAAATAATCAATATTGGGGCGAAAAAGCTAAATTAGATAAAGTCGAAGCGAAAGTTAAACCCGCTGGAGAAACAGCATTCTTATCTATGAAAAAAGGTGAAACTAACTTTGCGTTTACCGATGATAGAGGAACTGACAGCTTAGATAAAGATAGTTTGAATCAACTCAAGGACACAGGACAATACCAAATAAAACGAAGTCAGCCAATGAATACGAAAATGCTTGTGGTGAACTCAGGTAATAAAGATAGCGCCGTTAGTGATAAGACAGTAAGGGAAGCACTAGGATATATGGTAAATCGAGATAAAATATCTAAAGACATTCTAGATGGTCAAGAAAAACCGGCAACTCAGTTATTTGCGAAAAATGTGACGGACATTAACTTCAACATGCCAACACGTCAATTTAATACTAAAAAAGCAGAAGCGCTATTAGATGAAGCTGGTTGGAAATTGTTCAAAAACAAAAACCTTCGTCAAAAGAATGGTAAAGTTTTAACCTTATCAATGTATTACGATAAAGGATCCTCTAATCAAAAGGAGCAAGCGGAATACTTACAAGCAGAATTTAAAAAATTAGGAGTTAAATTAGATATTAACGGAGAAACGTCAGATAAAGTTGCTGAAAGACGTACATCTGGAGATTATGATTTAATGTTCAATCAAACTTGGGGATTATTATATGATCCACAAAGTACGCTTGCAGCACTTAAAACCAAAACAGGATATGAAAGTGCAACCTCTGGCATTAAGAATAAATCAAAATTATATAAAGATATCGATGAGGCATTCAAAATACAGAATTCAAAGGATCGTTCTAAAGCATATCAACACATTTTAAAACAAGTAGATGAAGAAGGTATCTTCATTCCGATATCTTACGGCAGGATGACTGTGGTAGCACCTAAGGACTTAGACAAAGTGTCGTTTACACAATCACAATATGAATTACCATTTAACGAAATGCAATATAAGTAAAGGAGCATCTCGATGGTCAAATTTATAATAAAACGTATTGCACTCATGTTCCCTTTATTGATTGTAGTGAGTTTTATGACATTCATGATGACATACCTGACTAAAGGTGATCCAGCTGTTACGATTTTACATGCTCAAGGCACACCAAACATTACACCTCAGTTAATTGCAGAGACGAGAGAGAAGTATGGATTCAATGAACCCATATTGATTCAATATATGAATTGGCTTATTGAAGCTATACAGTTTAAGTTTGGTTCGAGTTACATTACTAGAGAATCAGTTTCAGAGCGCATTGGGCCTGCCTTCTTCAATACTTTCAAATTAACGTTGATTTCAAGTATTTCAGTTATTATCACATCTATTTTACTAGGGGTTATAAGTGCTCTAACTAAAGGGAAACTGACAGATCGCATTATTCGCTCAATCGCATTTTTCTTAACAGCACTACCATCATATTGGATTGCGTCGATGTTAATTATTTATATATCTGTAAAATTAAATGTATTACCAACTTCAGGTTTAACAGGTCCAGAAAGCTATATTTTACCTGTTCTTGTCGTCACTATTACTTACGCAGGTATTTATTTCAGAAATGTGAGACGTGCAATGATTGAGCAACTGAACGAAGATTACGTGTTGTATTTAAGAGCAAGCGGCGTGCATACGTTGACGTTATTGTCACATGTTTTACGTAATGCTTTACAAGTTGCAGTGTCCATCTTCTGTATGTCAGTGCCAATGATTATGGGCGGTCTTGTTGTTATTGAAAATGTCTTTGCCTGGCCAGGTCTTGGACAATTAAGTATTAAAGCGATTGTCGAACATGACTTCCCAGTTATACAAGCGTATGTATTAATTGTCGCTGTTTTATTTATCATATTTAACACATTGGCAGACATTATCAATGCATACTTAAATCCCAAATTAAGGGAGGCAATATGATGATACTTAAAAGATTATTGCAAGATAAAGGTGCAGTAATAGCAATGACCATTATCTGTGTATATGTGGCATTAGGTTTACTAGCACCTATCGTCACATTTTATGAACCTAATCAAATTGATACGGTGAATAAATTCGCAAGTATAAGTTGGTCACATTGGTTAGAGACTGATCATTTAGGACGAGATGTACTTACACGAATAATTTATGCTATTAGACCGAGTTTATTATATGTTTTCATTGCCTTAATTATTTCCGTTGCGATAGGAGCAATATTAGGATTTATTTCTGGTTATTTCCCAGGTTATATAGATGGCATCATCATGCGGTTATGTGATGTCATGTTAGCTTTTCCAAGTTATGTGGTGACATTAGCATTAATTACATTGTGTGGTATGGGTGTAGAAAATATTATTTTAGCATTCATACTTACGCGGTGGGCATGGTTCTGTCGAGTCATTCGCACAAGCGTCATGCAATATACTGAATCAGATCATGTAAAGTTTGCTAAAACAATTGGTATGAATCATATGACGATCATTTGGAAACATATTTTGCCACTCACGCTAGCGGATATCGCTATTATTTCAAGTAGTTCAATGTGTTCAATGATATTGCAGATGTCGGGGTTTTCATTTTTAGGGTTAGGTGTCAAAGCGCCCACTGCTGAGTGGGGAATGATGTTAAATGAGGCACGTAAAGTGATGTTCACGCACCCTGAAATGATGATCACTACAGGAATCGTGATCGTTATTATCGTAATGGCATTTAACTTCTTATCGGATGCGTTACAAGTTGCAATCGACCCGCGCATTACTTCTAAAGAGAAACAACGTGCTTTAAAGAAAGGTGTGATGTCGTCATGACACTTTTATCGGTTGAACATCTTCAAATCATAGATAGTTGGACGAACATTAAATTGGTAGAAGATGTGCACTTTAGTGTAGCTCATGGTGAAACATTAGGGATGATTGGGGAAAGCGGTAGTGGCAAATCCATTTCATGTAAAGCTTTGACAGGTTTAAACCCTGAACGTCTTCATGTGACAGGTGATATTTATTTTGAAAATCAAAACCTCATGCACTTATCCAAAAGGGATTTACGTCATAAACGAGGAAAGGATATTGCGATGGTGATGCAACAGGGTACACGTGCATTTGACCCTTCCACTCCAGTTGGTAAACAAATGTTTGAAACGATGCGTATACATACAATGTTATCTCAATTGCAGATTAAACAAACACTAGTAGAATATATGACATTTATGAAGCTGAAAGAGCCAGAAAAGATTTTAACGTCATATCCGCATATGTTGTCAGGTGGTATGTTGCAGCGTTTGATGATCATTTTAGCATTAGCGTTAAAACCTAAATTGATTATTGCAGATGAACCAACTACAGCTTTAGACACGATTACGCAATACGATGTGCTCAAAGCATTTCAAGATATTAAACATCACTTTAATTGTGCAATGATTTTTATTTCACATGACTTATCAGTGATTCATCATATTGCAGATCGAGTCATAGTGATGAAAGATGGGCGCGTGATTGAATCAGGAGCTACAGACGCTATACTGAACCAACCTAAGGATGCATATACACAATATTTGATATCCGCTAAAAAGAAAATAAATGAGCATTTTGAACGTGTGATGAGAGGTGAAATACATGCTAAAAGTAACCAATGTTGAGAAGTCATATGGTAAGAAACCTTTATTTCGTTCTGATTCCCAATTAATTATTAAAGGTATCTCATTTGAATGCTCAGTGGGTGAGAGTATTGGTATTATTGGAGAAAGTGGAAGCGGTAAGTCTACCCTCAGTCGGATGATTTTAGGTATTGAAAAACCGGACAAAGGACTAGTTACGCTAAATGAGCAGCCTATATTCCGAAAGAAAGTAAGACGACATCAAATAAGTGCAGTATTTCAAAATTATACGTCTTCGTTGCATCCTTTCCAAAATGTACAAGAAATCATGTTTGAAGTGATGTGTCGTTGTCACCATAAGCGAAAAGATGAGTTAGAAGTAGAAGTGATTCGACTATTAGAAGAAGTAGGGCTATCAGCAGAATACTTAGATAAATATCCGCATATGTTATCTGGTGGAGAAGCTCAACGTGTGGCGATTGCACGTGCTATTAGTATAAATCCTCAATATATTTTATTTGATGAGGCCATTAGTTCATTAGACATGTCTATTCAAACTCAGATTTTAGACTTATTGAGACGATTAAGACGTACACGTCATTTGAGTTATATCTTTATCACACATGATATTCAAGCAGCAACTTATGTGTGTGATCGGTTAATCATTTTTAAGGGCGGTCAAATCGAAGAATGTATAGCGACGCACGATTTACATTTAAGTCGTCATCCTTATACGACAGCATTGATTCATAAACAATTGATATTCTAAGGAGTGAGACAATGAAAGGAGCCATGGCTTGGCCATTTCTAAGATTATACATACTGACATTAATGTTTTTCAGTGCAAATGCAATATTAAATGTATTTATTCCATTACGCGGGCATCATTGGGGTGCTTCTAATTCAGTTATCGGTATTGTGATGGGGGCTTATATGTTAACAGCAATGGTATTCCGTCCATGGGCAGGACAGATTATTGCGCGTGTAGGTCCCATTAAAGTATTGCGGATGATCTTATTAATTAATGCGTGTGCGTTAATATTATACGGTTTCACAGAGATAGAAGGATACTTTATAGCAAGAGTGATGCAAGGTGTATGTACAGCATTCTTCTCTATGTCCTTACAACTTGGTATTATCGATGCACTACCGGAAGAGCATCGTTCAGAAGGAGTATCCTTATATTCGTTATTCTCAACAATTCCTAATTTAATAGGACCGTTAATTGCTGTTGGTATATGGAATTATGGACATATGTCTATTTTTGCAATAGTGATGATAGGGATTGCAGCGATGACGACATTCTTCGGTTACCGAGTGACCTTTGTTGAATCAGAGCCCGACACAAGTGATAAGATTGAACCATTACAATTTAACGCTTTTACAGTATTTGCCCATTTCTTTAAAAATAAAGAACTTTTTAATAGTGGGTTAATTATGATGATTGTATCTATTGTCTTTGGGGCAGTAAGTACATTTGTGCCACTGTATACAATACAATACGAATTTGCAAATGCAGGAATATTTTTAACGATTCAAGCCATAGCAGTGGTACTAACGCGGATGTATTTACGTAAATATATACCATCAGATGGACGCTGGCACCCATTATATATGGTGAGTGTACTGTTGTTACTCGCCATTGCGTCATTGATTGTGGCAATAGGACCTCATGTACATGTAGTTATCTTTTACCTAAGCGCTATATTCATTGGTGTTACACAAGCACTTGTTTATCCAACACTTACATCGTATTTAAGCTTTGTGTTGCCTAAATCTGGACGAAATATGTTACTTGGATTGTTTATTGCCTGTGCAGATTTAGGAGTTTCACTAGGTGGAAGTATAATGGGACCCATATCGGACTTAGTTGGATTAAGTTGGATGTATGTGATTTGTGGAATATTAGTCATGTGCATGATGTTGATGAGTATCATGAAAAGAGGTAATGTCATTTAACTAAGATGAAGTGAAATAATTTGAAATAATATATGAAAAGAACAACAATATATTAAATTTGATACATTCTTTTCTCTAAAGTAATGAGAAGATAAATTAAATCACAATTTACCGAAGAATAATTATCAAGCGCAAATTTGAAATGGGTGGATTTCAGGTTTGCGCTTTTTTAGGTCTATAAATAAAGTCATTATATTAAGTCTACCTATTAAAAAACATCTACCTTGGTTGCGTTAAAATCTCACAACGGGTAGATGTTTCTTATATATTACGATTGACTTTTACCTTTATTTCCATGGCATTGGAATATGTAAGTGTAATAAGTCGAATTTTTAATTAATGAGCCAATAATAGATGCTAAGATCAATCCAGTTACTGCAACTGCAGCAATCGTGATAATTGATTTAATAGGAGTATTGAATCCGAATAATACAATCGTACCAATTGCCATTAACAAACTTATTAGTCCTAGAATATTTGTAATTACCGTGCGTGGAGTGCTAGCCATATGCATAATGTTAATGAGTATGATGAAACACCGAAGTGTGAGTTGAAAATTCATAAATTCTAAATATTAATTTTTATCGTACTAAAGCATGCAGACCTCTGAATTTTGGTAATTAAATTTTCAAAGTTGGACTTTTATGAGTAAAAGTATTTATAATGAAACATACTATCTTAGTCATATTAATTGTTAAACGTGTATGAAAACATTGATTATAACAATTTTCAAAATAAAGGAATGAGGCGTAATGGCTAGAGTATCGAAAAAACAATACATTCTTGAATCCGCGGCCAGTATTATTAATGAGCAAGGTGCAGACTATTTAACTTTAGATGCTGTAGCAAAAAAAGCTGGTGTTAGTAAAGGTGGTTTACTTTATCATTTCAAAAGTAAAGAGGGACTCATTCAAGAGCTTGTGAATTATGCAAATAATCTTTACCAAGAAAAAGTTAATAAATATGTCAATTCTGATTCTGATGAGTCTGGACAATGGTTAAATGCATTTATAGAAGCGACACGTGAACATAGAACGGAAAATGCGCCTATTACATCAGGAATGCTTGCTGCCCAAGGTTCTAATAAACTATTATTATCACCTTTACGTGAGTCTTATCAAGATTGGCAAAATCATATTGAGAGTGATGGTTTAGACGAAGTGGATGCGACAATCATTAGGCTAGCTGTAGATGGTTTATGGTTGTCAGAAATATTTGGTATTAGTGCAATAGATGAAAAAATGAGAGAACAAGTCATTCAAAGATTAAAAGAACAAGTTCAAAAAAATAAAAAAATTTAAAATTTCTATAAGCATAGAGCTGAGTGGTGTTAGACGCATTACTTGGCTCTATTTTTTTATAGAGCTGTTGAAACTAAACCGACTGGTTGGTATAGTAACTACTGTCTTAAAACTAAAAATATAGAGGTGTTAAAGATGAATAAAGTTCTATTAACAGCAGCCATCACAGGTGCTGGCGATACAATTCAAAAAAATGAAAATGTTCCAGTTACACCACAAGAACTCGCTGATTCAGCAATTAAATGTGCCAGAGCAGGAGCTACAGTTGCTCATATTCATGTTAGAGATCCAGAAACTGGAGGCGTAAGCCATAATCCAGAACTTTACGCAGAAACAGTAAGACTTATAAGAGAAGCAGAAGAAGATATTATTATCAATATTACTTCTGGAGGTGGGGGTGACTTTATTCCAAGTCTAGAACATCCAGAAACAGGTGGAGAAGGCACTTGGATTCAAACCCCAGAAGAACGTCATAAACCCGTTGGAGATTTATTACCAGAGATGTGTACATTAGATTGTGGCAGTGTCAATATGGGTGATTCTGTTTATTTAAGCCCCGCATCTTGGTTACGTAAACAAGCTGAAATGGTTAAAAATGCTGGGGTTAAACCTGAACTAGAATGTTTTGATACAGGCCATGTCAGTTTCGCTAAACAAATGATTGAGGAAGGCCTTATCGATGGCGATCCAATGTTTCAATTCTGCTTAGGCATACCTTGGGGCGCTGAAAATGATCCAGAAACAATTGATTATTTAAAATCACGTATCCCTGATAATGCACATTGGTCAGCATTTGGTATTGGGAAAATGCAATTACCGACAGTGAGAGAAGTTGCTCAACGTGGCGGAAACATACGTGTGGGCTTAGAGGATAATATTTACATTTCTAAAGGTGTTAAAGCAACAAACGAAGCACTTGTCGAAGAAGCTAAAAAGATCTTAAAAGAACTAGATATCGAACCATTAACACCAGCAGAAGCTAGAGAAAAATTCAATCTCAGAACTCCTAAAGGAGGCCAATCATGAAAGTAGCAGTTGTAGGAACAGGTGTTATAGGAGGTGGTTGGATTACTCGAATGCTTGCCCACGGACATGAGGTCATCGCTACAGATCCAAGTGAAGGCGCATATGAGAGAATGTTGGCGCAAGTGAAACAGAATTGGCCATATGCTGAACAAATGGGGCTTGCCGACAACGCATCTCTAGAGAATTTGACATTTACCACAGATTTAAAAGAAGCTGTTAAAGAAGTTGAACACATACAAGAAAATGTACCTGAAGTTGAGGAAATTAAAGATACAGTTTTAAGAGAGATTGATTTTTATGCATCACCTTATGCAACAATTGGCTCAAGTACTTCAGGAATTATGCCTTCAGAATTACAGAAAAATTTATCACACCCAGAGCGCTTAGTCGTTGCACATCCATTCCATCCTGTGTATATCTTGCCACTTGTAGAAATTGTACCTGGTAAACAAACTTCAGAGGAAAATACTATAAAAGCTAAACAATTCTATGAAGGTATTGGAATGGACGTGTTACATGTACGCCATGAAATTGAAGGTCACATTGCCGACCGTCTAATGGAAGCATTATGGAGAGAAGCATTACACATTGTTAACGACGGTATAGCAACAACTGAAGAGGTAGATAAAGCTTTCACTCACGCAGCCGGTTTACGTTATGCACAATATGGCCCATTTATGACTTTCCACTTAGCTGGAGGCGAAGGTGGTATGCGTCATATGCTTAAACAGTTTGGTCCGGCGCTCAAAAAGCCATGGACGAAACTTGTTGCACCTGAGTTAACAGAAGATTTATACGACAAGGTAGTTACAGGAAGTGAAGCATCTTCACAAGGTTATACAATGTCAGAATTAGACCAAAAACGTAATGAATTCCTAATAAAAGTCAAAGCGTTGGCAGAACAATATTGGCCTGAAGGTTCAGATATACTTAAAAATTCGAGTCAGGAGGTACGTTAAACGTAATGAAGCAGTATCAATATGACACGAAAGTGATTCAAGAATGGGTGGATCATAATGGACATATGAATGATGCAGAATACAATCGCGTATTAAGTGATGCAACAGATGATTGGTTAGCACATCTAGGTTTAACTCTAGAGACCATTAAAACGTTGCATTATACTGTCTTCACTTTAGAGAATCATTTGACCTTTTTAAAAGAAATGAAACTTGATGAAGATATTAGTGTTAAAGTCCACCTTTACGATTATGACAGTAAACGACTCCATGTATTTATGGAAATGTTGAATTCTGAACAAGCGCTTACATCGACTTATGAAGTGATGTTAATGGGGATAGATACTGAAAACGGAAGACCTTCGCCATTCCCTGATTCAATAGCTCATAATATTGAGGCATATTACAAGAAAGATGAGATGACAACTCGACCTAAACAATTAGGTCATCAAATTGGTATTACAAGAAAATAGCATGCTTAGTGTTAAGCACGACGCACTTGATTAGTGCGGTGAGATTACAAGTTGAACTTGATACATTTAAGGACTTACTGTGCCTTGTTTTTACTTAGTTACCTTTGTATAACATCCACATTAAGTCCTTAATTTTTAAGCAAAATCATTAAAATAAACAGAAAGGAATGGACGTATGTTAAGTATTAAAAACTTATCAAAAGTCTATGCAGGTAAAAAAAGAGCTGTAGACAACATGAATATCGATATTGAAGAAGGAGATTTCGTTGCGTTTATAGGTACAAGCGGTAGTGGTAAGACAACGGCATTAAGAATGATTAACCGCATGATTGAATCAACAGAAGGTGAAATTACTATCAATGGCAAGAACATTCGTCAGATGAACGCAGTGGAATTACGTCGCAGTATTGGTTATGTCATTCAACAAATTGGACTCATGCCACATATGACTGTCAAAGACAATATTGTATTGGTACCCAAATTATTAAAATGGTCGCAAGAGAAAAAAGATCAAAAAGCGAAAGAACTAATTCGTTTAGTAGACTTACCTGAAGATTACTTAAATCGCTATCCTTCAGAATTATCAGGCGGACAACAACAACGTATCGGTGTAGTTAGAGCACTTGCTGCCGAACAGGATATCATTTTGATGGATGAGCCTTTCGGAGCACTTGATCCTATTACAAGAGATACATTACAAGATTTAGTAAAGAAACTTCAGAAACAGTTAGGTAAAACCTTTATAATTGTCACACATGATATGGATGAAGCGATTAAGCTTGCTGACAAAATTTGTATTATGTCTGAAGGTAAAGTCATTCAATATGATACACCTGATAACATCTTACGTCAGCCAGCGAATGATTTCGTCCGTGATTTCATAGGACAGAACCGTCTTATTCAAGATAGACCCAATATTCGTACAGTCGAAGATGCCATGATTAAACCAATTACTGTTCATGTGGATCGTTCTTTAGATGAGGCAGTTAATATCATGAGACAACGTCGTGTTGATACGATATTTGTTGTAGGTAATGATGAGCATCTATTGGGTTACTTAGATATTGAAGATATTAATCAAGGTCTACGTAAGAAAAATGAATTAATAGACACAATGCAAAGAGATATTTATAGCGTTCGAATTGATAGTAAGTTGCAAGATTCTGTTCGTACAATTTTAAAACGAAATGTAAGAAATGTTCCTGTAGTTAGTGATGACAATAAGACACTTGTAGGTTTAGTAACAAGAGCGAATCTTGTTGATATTGTCTATGACAGCATTTGGGGAGAAGACGGTAACGTGAGTTCCCAGGAGAATGATGGAATCATTGAACCTCATACATCAGGGGTTGATGAACGATGATTAAATACTTAACCGACAATGCAAGTGCACTATTTGAGAAAACGCTAGAGCATCTTTATATTTCAGTATTTGCTTTGTTAATAGCAATTATTATAGCTATTCCTTTAGGTATTTTACTGTCTAAAACTGATAAACTCTCGAAAATTTCGTTAACAATTGCTGGTATATTACAAACGATTCCAACTTTAGCAATCTTGGCACTTATGATTCCTTTATTTGGTGTCGGTAAAACACCAGCAATTATAGCTTTATTTCTATATGTTTTACTACCGATATTAAATAATACGATTATTGGCGTTCAAAATATCGATAGTAATGTTAAAGAAGCGGGACGTAGTATGGGGATGACAGGTATTCAACTAATGAAAGATGTTCAATTACCACTTGCATTACCAATGATATTGAGTGGTATTCGTTTATCTTCAGTATATGTAATTAGTTGGGCAACACTTGCAAGTTATGTTGGTGCTGGAGGACTAGGTGACTTTATTTTTAATGGTTTAAACTTATTTGAACCAGCGATGATTATAACTGCAACAATTCTCGTTACATTATTGGCACTTATCGTAGACTTCTGTTTATCAATGATTGAGAAATGGTTGGTCCCTAAAGGTTTAAGAATTACCGGATAATTAGAGAAGGAGGACACTATGAACAAGTATAAAAAGTATATAGTAGTTTTAGTATTATGTTTAACCGTGTTATCTGGATGTAATTTACCCGGTTTGAAAAATAGTAATTCAGATGACGACGTTAAAATTACAAGTTTAGGTACTAGTGAATCACAAATTATTTCACATATGATGAGATTACTTATTGAACATGACACACATGGTAAAATCAAACCTACTTTAATTAATAATTTAGGATCTAGCGTCATACAACATAATGCAGTGGCAAGTGGTCAAGCAAATATGTCAGGTACTCGTTATACCGGTACAGATTTAACAGGTGCACTTAATGAAAAGCCAATTAAAGATCCTAAAAAAGCAATGAAAGCTACACAAAAAGGCTTTGAAGAGAAATATCATCAAAAGTTCTTTAATTCATATGGGTTTGCTAATTCGTATTCTCTTATAGTGACAAAAGAGACAGCTAAAAAATACCATTTAAACACGGTCTCAGATTTGAAAAAACATGCCAAAGATCTACGTGTAGGTATGGACAGCTCTTGGAAAGATAGAAAAGGAGATGGCTACCCTGCATTCAAGAAGGAGTATGGCTTCGACTTTGGTACAGTAAGACCAATGCAAATTGGTTTAGTTTATGATGCATTGAATTCAGGAAAATTGGACGTTGCGGTGGGGTACTCAACAGATGGACGTATCGCAGCTTATGACTTAAAGGTATTAAAAGACGACAAAAAATTCTTCCCTCCATACGATGCAAGTCCACTCGCAACTGATCAACTATTGAAAGAACACCCAGAACTAAAACCGATATTAAAGAAAATGGAAGGCAAAATTTCAACTAAACAAATGCAAAAATTAAACTATCAAGCTGATGGTAAAGGTGAAGAGCCCGCTACAGTAGCTGAAAAATTCTTAAAGAAACATAATTATTTTGAAGATGATAATTCTAAGAAGAAAGGTGGTCAAAATAATGAAAGGTAATTTACTTCAACAGTTGGGACATTATTATCAAACGAACTTTGGCTACCTTTGGGAATTATTTGTTAATCACTTACTTATGTCAGTTTATGGTGTGATATTTGCTTCAATTGTTGGTATACCACTTGGAATACTTATTGCGCGTTTCGGTAAATTATCAACGCCAATAATGACACTTGCTAATATTATTCAAACGGTACCAGTAATCGCGATGTTAGCCATCTTAATGTTAAGTATGGGACTCGGTATGAATACAGTTATATTTACTGTGTTTTTATACGCACTTTTACCTATTATCAAGAATACTTATACCGGCATAAATGGTGTAGACGCGAACATTAAAGATGCTGGTAAAGGAATGGGAATGACACGTAATCAGGTACTTCGAATGATAGAATTGCCATTATCATTGTCTGTAATCATAGGTGGTATACGCATTGCACTTGTGGTTGCTATTGGTGTAGTGGCTATTGGTTCATTTATTGGTGCGCCTACATTAGGTGATATAGTTATTCGTGGTACAAACGCAACTGATGGTACATTATATATTCTTGCTGGTGCAATTCCGATTGTAATTATTGTCGTACTTATTGATGTAATTTTACGTTTGCTTGAGAAGAAGTTGGACCCTGCAAATTAATATTTCGGGAGGAACAAGATTATGGCACTTTTACAACTTAATTATTTATCTAAAACGATTGGAGCACACCATTCTCTAAATGTGATACTTCCAGAAGATGAGAGCTTTTTTGATACAAATCGAGAAGCCAAACCTTTAAAATCTATGCTAGTGCTACATGGACTATCAAGCGACGCCAACTCTTATATTAGATATACAAGTATTGAGCGATATGCAAATGATCATCAACTTGCAATTATCATGCCTAATGCAGATCATAGTTTCTATACTAATATGGTTTATGGCCATAGTTATTACGACTATATTTTGGAAGTGCATGACTATGTCCATCAAATTCTACCATTATCTAAGAAGAGAGAAGATAATTTTATAGCTGGTCATTCAATGGGAGGCTACGGTACGTCTAAATATGCTTTAACACAAAGCCAACGATTCTCTAAAGCAGCAATGTTATCTGCTGCATTCAATGTTTCATTACTTAGAGAGTATGAGTATTATGACTTTTGTCCAGAAGCCATTGTTGGTGAAAATGAGGACATCAAAGGTACACCTTTCGATCCTTATTACTTAGTTGATAAAGCTGTTACTAATAATGTAGACTTACCTGAATTATTAATCATGTGTGGCACTGAAGATGCATTATATCAAGATAACTTAGACTTTATTAGATATTTAAATGAAAAGGGTGTGAACTACCACTTTGAGAAAAGTTCAGGTGATCATGATTATGCCTATTGGGATAAGGCAATTAAACAAGTCATCGAGACCTTTACACGTGGATAGTACGTTTAGTGTGAAAAGTTAGATTGTAATCTTTAATGAAGAAAGTTCTAAGACATTTCAAAGTGAAGTGATCTTAGAGCTTTTATTATGAGAGTAATTATTCAATATTGAAGTGACCTGAAATGTTTAGTTTAGTATTTTAAATAGTTTACTTATATATCTATGTAATTTGCATAATAAAATAAAAAACATCTACCTTGGTTGCGTTAAAATCTCACAACGGGTAGATGTTTCTTATATATTACGATTGACTTTTACCTTTATTTCCATGGCATTGGAATATGTAAGTGTAATAAGTCGAATTTTTAATTAATGAGCCAATAATAGATGCTAAGATCAATCCAGTTACTGCAACTGCAGCAATCGTGATAATTGATTTAATTGGACTATTGAATCCGAATAGTACAATTGCACCTGCCATAGGTGTTGCCATACCAGTGACACCTATTTTTAATCCGCTGAATGCGATGATACAAGCGTTCACCATACCGATAATTGCATTCGTTCCGTATAAGACGGGAGCGTATTTTACGATTAAATCAATTTGTGTCAATGGTTCGATAAATACTGCAAATCGATTTGGTTTGTCGCCAATTTTTAGGATATTAAATAACGTAAAGTTAACAAATGATGCGCCAGTACATACAATTGCGCCAATTGCCATTGGTAAACCTGTTAGTCCTAAAATACTTGCAAGTACCATTGAACTTAATGGTGTCATACTTGTAACTGGGATGATGAGTCCTAAGATAATAGCTAAGGCATATGGACTGCTATCACCAACTGAGTTTACAGCTTTCGCAATTTGATTTAATACTGCAGTTACGCTAGGATTAATCAATGATGCTAAACCGTATACGAGCGCTGGAGCTATAAATATAACGACGATTAAGTCTAAGCCTTCTGGAACTTTCTTTTCAATAAATTTAATCACAAATGCTGTGAGGTATGCTGCGATAAATGCAGGTAGTAAGCTAAAGTCCTTTAATACTAACCCTACGATAACTGAGAATACAGGTGAAACACCTAAATTAATACATGCAAGGATACCCACTGCAATCCCGCCAAGACTTCCTGCAAGGTCACCAATCTCCTGTAGGAATTTAATATGGAAAATGCCTCCAATAGCGTAACTTAAGAAAGCCTGTGGTAGAAATGTTGCACAAGCAGCCCCTGACAGTGCTTGTAGACCTTCCTTACCATAAGGTGCAAACTTTAAGAACAATGTCATAATGATTAAAACTACGACTAATGTTCCTACTCCTAATAATATATTCATTTTTCTGACCCCTTTAGTATAAATCTAAATATGTTTCCCAAAACATTTCATAATTGTAACACAGTTAATAGAATTAAAATTAAATTACATTTAAGTATTAATACGAATTTAATATTTTTGAAAATTCGAAAGTGCAACAATAATGTAAAATTAGTTGTGCAGCATTTTAGAAAAATAAAAATTAACAGTATCTCAGGGAGAAAGATGTCATACTTTTTTCTGAAAATTGGCATTAATTTATAGAGAATTTCATGTATAATGGCTAATAACATAGACATAGGAGATATACATATTATGATGAAAAACAAACTCACGATTAAAGAAAATATTTTTATTGGATCGATGTTATTTGGCTTATTCTTTGGTGCCGGTAACTTAATCTTCCCAATTCATTTAGGGCAGACTGCCGGCGCTCATGTGTTTACTGCTAATTTAGGATTTTTAATCACAGCGATAGGATTACCATTTCTAGGTATTATTGCCATTGGTGTGTCTAAAACGAACGGGATTTTCGAAATTTCCTCAAGAGTAAGTAAAATATATGCGTATTTATTTACGATTGGTTTATATCTTGTGATTGGGCCATTTTTCGCATTACCAAGGTTAGCGACAACGTCATATGAAATTGCATTCTCGCCTTTTATTTCGCCAGTCCAAGCTAAATTTGTGCTACCAATATTTAGTATTTTATTCTTCTTGGTTGCATGGTTCTTTGCTAGAAAGCCTTCAAAAATTTTAGATTATATAGGTAAATTCTTAAATCCTGTATTTTTAGTTTTACTTGGTATTGTAGTGTTACTTGCGTTTATTCATCCTATGGGAGGCGTGAGTCATGCGCCAGTGAGTGCGCAGTATAAAGAAGGTGCTCTACTTAAAGGATTTATTGATGGTTACAATACTTTAGACGCTTTAGCATCTCTAGCATTCGGTATTATTATCGTTACAACAATTAAGAAACTAGGAGTCACTCATCCTAACACAATAGCTAAAGAGACATTTAAGTCAGGTACGATTAGTATCGTAGGTATGGGACTTATTTATAGCTTGCTAGCCATTATGGGTACGATGAGTTTAGGTAATTTTAAAGTTAGTGAAAATGGAGGCATCGCACTCGCACAAATCGCTCAACATTATCTAGGTGACTACGGTATCATAGTGCTTTCACTTATTATTGTTGTGGCATGTTTGAAAACAGCTATTGGTTTAATTACAGCATTTTCAGAAACATTTACTGAGCTCTTTCCTAAACAGAAATACATTATGTTCGCGACAGTAGTCAGTGTATTAGCATGTATATTTGCGAATGTTGGTTTAACCAAGATTATTATGTATTCAACACCAGTACTGATGTTTATCTATCCACTCGCAATTACATTAATTCTGCTGACTTTAGCAAGTCCATTATTCAATCATTCTAAAATTGTGTATCGATTTACAACATTCTTTACAATGATTGCTGCATTTATCGATGGCGTAAAAGCGAGTCCTGAATTCTTCGTGAAGACAAGTTTCGCTCGTTTTATTATTTCTTTAGGTGAAAAGTATTTACCATTCTTTACGATAGGAATGGGTTGGATTATTCCAGCATTGATTGGGTTCATTATCGGATTGATAGTGTTTAAAGTTCGAGGAAGTAAGCAACCACAATCATAATAAAGTTAATTAAATTGAAAAGCTATGTTCATCACACGAATGAAAGATGAACATAGCTTTTTTTCTACCATAATACAATATGGTGCTATTATGGAACTTCATTTTCCGAAATGAAATCTTTCTAAGAATAAATTAATACTTGTGCGATGAGTAGACCTCCACCGAAGACAAGCACGAAAGCGACCACAGGCCAGACGAACTTCAACCAATGGGAGTAGCGCATGTTAAGCATCTGCAAGGTTGCCATGACGAGCCCTGTTGGTGCAAGGAATAACATCGCATATTGTCCAAATTGATAAGTGGTAACAATAACGAATCTAGGTATGCCAACTGTATCGGCAAGTGGTGCGAATATTGGCATAGATAGTACGGCTAAACCAGATGATGACGGTACGATAAAACCTAGGAAGAAGAAAATGACTAATAGTACGATAATAAATAATGGGCCACTCATATGTTGCACGATGGAAGATGAGAAGTGCAAAATCGTGTCTGAGATTAACCCTTTATTTAACACTAAGTTGATACCGCGTGCTAGACCGATGATGAGTGACACTCCGACAAGACTTGATGCGCCATTAACAAATGCATCTACAGTACCTTTCTCTCCTAGACCATATCTGCCCATGCCTGCAATAAACATAATAATAATAGTAAATATTAGGAATGCAGATGCCATAACTGGGAACCACCAGCCTTGAGTCATAACGCCCCATACCATGATAGGGAAGGGTATAACGAACAAGGTGAGGATGATTTTCTTACGTAATGTAAATTCTGATGAACTGTTTTGATCCATCACTGACCATTGTTTCTCAAATTCAGCTTTGTCTTCATATGCGTATGACGCTTTAGGTTCTTGCTTAATTTTTTTGCAATACCAATAGAGATAACAAACAACGAATATCGTTCCGACGACACATGCACCTATTCTCCAGTACAACCCGTCTGTAAATGTGGTTCCTGCTGCGTTAGACGCGATGACTACTGAGAAAGGATTAATCGTTGAAAATGTACTACCAATAGAACTTGCTAAAAAGATGGCTCCCACAGACACGATGGAGTCATATCCTAGTGCGATGAAAATGGGAACGAGTACAGGATAAAAGGCGACAGCTTCTTCCTCGATGCCACAAAGCGTACCTCCAAGAACCATTAAAATAGCGACGAAAGCAATTAACATGAATTCATGACCTTTGGTCTTTTGAGTTAAAGCAAGTAAACCGGATTCGAACGAACCACTTGCCTGGACTACGCCGATAAGTCCACCTAATACAAGTATGAATACCATAATATCTACAGCTTCTATGGTACCTTTAACCATACTACTCGTTATTTGATCGAGCCCTGCAGGATGTTGTTTTAAACGCTCGTACGTATTTGGAATTGAAACAGGTTTATTAATCGCGCCAGATTTAAATTGTTCAATTTTAATTTTTACGCCCATCTTATCAAGCTCTTTTTGAGTTCCTGGGACTTTTTTAACATGATGATGTGGATTGACGATTTTTAATTCCTGTGAAGCGGGTTCGTACGATAATTTTGAATAGGCTCCTGCAGGAATAAGCCATGTTGCTATTACAGCAACAACAGTTAATAAGAATAGAATCATAAATGCCCCGGGCATCCGCAACTTGAATCGCTTTTTCTTTTTATCTGGTTTGATAGCATCTTCCAATTGAGTCATCTCCTTTATAATCTAATAACCGAGAATCATGAAGATTATGTTTATTTATCAAGAATAATTGATTAAACTTTCATTAAATAAGTGCACCCTGTTTCATTTGGGGAGTGGAGGGATGCAGGGTGCACCATTTTGTCAGTATTCATCATGAAAATTGCATATATAATAGTTAAATGATGTTAGTTTCTAGTACAACTTAAGATATTATTTTTTGATAAGTGTACCAATTTTACCTTCAAGTGCGTTGTCTAATTGATCTAGTGAAGTAATTAAAACGCTACCTTTAGGATTATTCTTAATAAATGAAATGGCCGATTCTATTTTGGGAAGCATGCTACCTTTAGCAAATTGATCCTCTTTAATATAAGCTTCCAATTCTTCAGGTGTTACCGTTTTGAGGGCTTTTTGATTGTCAGTGTTATAGTTAACGTAAACATAGTCAATAGCTGTCAAAATAATTAATTGATCACAGTTAATATCTGCGCCAAGGAGAGCACTTGTTTTGTCCTTGTCTATGACCGCATCAACGCCTTTAAAGCTATCGTGTTGTTCACGAATGACTGGTACGCCACCGCCTCCTGCTGCAATAACAAGTGTGCCATTCTCGATTAAAGTTTTGATACTTTCTAATTCAACAATGGACTTAGGTTGAGGTGAAGGGACCACACGTCTGTAGCCACGACCGGCGTCTTCAATGAAGCTATAATGTTTTTCTTTTTCAATACGTTCAGCAGTCTCTTTATCATAAAAGAGACCAATGGGTTTTGTAGGATGACTAAAGGCTTTATCATCTGGATCAACTTCAACTTGCGTCACTAGTGTAACCACTTGTTTGTCTATGCCCAACACATGTAATTCATTTTGCAAACTTTCTTGGAGTTGATAGCCTATATACGCTTGACTCATTGCACCACATTCTGCGAAAGGGAAGGCAGGACCTTGATCATGTTCAGCCGCGTAGTTTAATCCTAAATTGATGCCACCGACTTGAGGACCATTACCATGACTAATAACAATTTCATGCCCTTTAGTTATGAGTCCGACGAGTGATTTAGCAGTGTTTTTTACTAATTCGAGTTGTTCTTTTGGCGATTGACCTAACGCATTACCGCCTAATGCTACAACAATTTTTGCCACTTGAATAACCTCCTGTCTGTCTTAGAATTCACCTAAAGTAGCAACCATAACTGCTTTTATTGTGTGCATTCTATTTTCAGCTTCTTGGAATACTACAGACGCTTTACTTTCAAATACCTCATCTGTAACTTCCATTTCACTTATGCCGTATTGTTCATAAATCTGTTTGCCGATTTTAGTGTCAGTATTGTGGAATGAAGGTAGACAATGTTCAAAAATCACATTTGGATTGCCTGTTTTATCCATTAATTCTTTGTTTACACGGTATGGTTCTAATAATTTAAGACGCTCTTGCCATACCTCGTCCGGTTCACCCATAGATACCCATACATCTGTATAGATAACGTCAGAGTCTTTAACCCCTTTATCGATATCATCTGTAATAAGGATGTTGCCTCCATTCTCATCGGCGATACGTTTGCAACGGTTAAGTAATTCATCAGTAGGATTTAATTCTTGCGGACAAACAAGGTGGAAATTCATGCCCATGATAGCAGCGCCTTGCATTAATGCGTTTGCAACATTATTACGGCCATCACCGACATAAGTGAAGTTGATTTCGGAATAGTCTTTCTTCAATACTTCTTTAGCAGTTAAGAAATCTGCAAGGACTTGCGTTGGGTGGTCTTCATCAGTTAAGCCATTCCATACTGGCACTCCTGAAAATTCAGCCAACGTTTCAACTGTACGTTGTGAGAAGCCTCGGTACTCAATACCATCGTACATGCCTCCTAGAACTCTTGCGGTATCTTTAGCAGTTTCTTTTTTACCCATTTGAGAGCCTGTAGGGCCTAAATACGTAACATTAGCTCCTTGATCATGAGCTGCGACTTCAAATGAACAACGTGTTCTTGTAGAGTCTTTTTCAAAAAGAAGAGCAATATTTTTATTTTTAAGCATAGGTTTTTCATTACCTATGTATTTGGCATGTTTCAAATCTTCAGCAAGATTTAATAGAAACTCCACCTCTTTCTGTGAAAAATCTAATAAAGTAAGAAAACTTCTGTTGCGTAAATTTTGCATTCTTTACAACTCCTTAAATTTGATTTCAAGGTCATTGTAAGCGTTAACTAATTAATATCAATAAAATTAAAAAGTTGTCATTTTTTATTAATAAATAATTGAAAAGTTTTTTAAAATTTTATGTAATTTATGAAAAATTTGAATAAAAGGAGTATGTTTGTGGTATATCTGTTTTTAGATTGACGAATTTTTAAAGAATATCATAATTATTTAAATATGATTTTCTTAATTTTAAAAAGTAAAAAAATCGTAGATAATAACATGAATTGTTAGCTTTTAAGTCATTAAAATTTAAGATAGACGTCAGTCTATTTAATAAGATTGTGACGCAAAATATTAATAAACTTTTAAAAACGTTTGGCACGTTTGGTTTTCTAGAAAAAGGGCATATGACACTATTGATAGAAAAAATACTTTAGAAAGATTCGGGCATATTAAATTTGAGGGGGAATTTCTCATGAAGATTTATAGGTTAGATTATCAACATCATAAAGATATTGTAGATGACAATGTGTTAACTGTATTTGTAGCGGCTAAAAATAAGAGTGAAGTAGAGGCATTTGCTAAAAAGTTAAGTTATTCTATTGAAACAATTACTAAATTAACGCATAAAGAATTTGAGGAACAAAAAGCTGAAATCGAGCATTATAAACTTGAACATGCTGATCAATATTTAGATTAAATTGTTTATGGGGGAGAAACGTTATGGCTAATAAGCAATTCGAAACATTAACGGAAATCGCAAATGGTTTATATGTAACACCTACATCAGAATTGCCATTTGATAAACGTTTCCGTTTTAAATCATTTTTACTTCAACGTTCAGAAGGTAATGTAATGATTTATCATTCTGGTAGAATTGATGAGGCTGCAAAGGATATACAAGAATTAGGTGGCGTTGATAAAGTATTAATGAATCATCAACATGAATCGTTAGGTGGAGAGACAAATTTTGATGCACCTTACTATATTCACGAAGATGATAAACAGGACGTTACCGATACCCTTCAAGTTACTGGTACATTTAAAGAACGGCAACATTTACATGAAGATTTAGAGGTGATACCTGTCCCTGGACACACACCTGGAACGACATTATATTTGTGGGATAATGGCGAGCATCGCTATTTATTCACTGGTGACTTCTTATGCTACGAAGGTGATGAATGGCGAACTGTAATACTTCCTTCAAGTGACAGAGAGGCTTCGATTAAGAGTCTTGAATTGATTCGGGATCTGGACTTTGACGCACTTGTACCATGGGTGTCAATTGAAGGTGATTCACCTGTGTTCTTTGTTGAAGATGACGAGGATAAAAAACAACGTGTACAAAAAATTATCGACCGTGTAAGTGACGGGGAAAATACTTAAAACATGATAGTAAATTGAAAGGTATATCTGGCTGAATGTTGGATGTACCTTTTTAAAATTAAAAATTTATAATGTTTCATTTCACTGCGATAGAGATATACAAATGTTGAGGTGAAGCAACTTGCAAAATTCTAAACATCAAAATCATAAAGTAAACTGGGGATTAATCAGTGCAGCCTATGCATTTCTTATTGTGATGATGGGGACGACATTACCTACACCACTCTATCCAATTTATAGTAAAGTATATGATTTATCACCATTAATGATTACAATCATTTACGCTGTCTATGCTGCTGGTGTGATTGGAGGATTACTCGTATTTGGTCAATTGTCAGACCGCATAGGACGCCGTTATGTACTTATTCCAGGAGTGATTTTATCTGCAATCAGTGCGCTAGTGTTCTTATTTGCTACCAATGTAGGTTTATTACTTGCTGGACGAGTGATTTCCGGACTGTCAGCGGGACTTTTTACAAGTACAGCAACGACAACGATTGTTAATTTAGCTGCTGATGATAAAAAGGGCAGAGCCTCTACAATTGCAAGTAGCGTGAATATGCTTGGTTTAGGCTTTGGTCCATTGCTATGTGGCATACTCGCACAATATCTTCCATATGCGATGCGTTTAATCTTTATCGTTGATTTTATTCTTATCATTCCGGCATTTATTGGAATATGGTTTATGCCAGAGCCTGTTAAGAATAAACAAAAATTTAAAATTGAAGTTCAAAAGTTGAGTGTACCGTCAGACATTCGCTCTACATTTATTTATGCTGTTATTCCTGTATTCGTAGGATTTTCAATGCTTGGTTTATTTACTGCGATTTCACCAAACTTTTTAGGAGACATATTGAACATTACAAATAAAGCAGTCATAGGTGTCATGGTATTCTTGATATTCTGTGCATCTACGCTAGGCCAATTATTGTTTAAAAGTAAATCTGATTATCACATATTGATGTTAGGTAGTGGCACATTAATTGTAGGCGTAATATTAGTAGGTTTATCTATTCAATTTGAATCATTCTTAATTTTATTTATTGGAGCTATCATTTCTGGATTTGGACAAGCATTCAGTTTCCGAGCTGGATTGTCCACAGTGAATGCCGTAGCACCTGAAGACAAACAAGCCGAAATTACATCCACTTTCTTTACCATTGCCTATATAGCTATTTCAATACCAGTTGTAGGTGTAGGGTTATTAGAACTAGGATTAGGCATCAAACTTGCAGGTATTGTGTTTAGTATCATAATCGTGATACTTGCGATACTTTCTTTAATTCTTCTACTAGCTAATAAGAAAAAATCAAATTCTTAAAGTAATTAGAATGGAAATCTCTATTTATTTAAGTAGAGATTTCCATTTTTATTTTTGACATTAAAGTATGGTTTAATGATAAGTTTCAAGTATCAAATTGGTAGGGGGACTAAAAATGAAAATTAGTGAAGTTTCATCTATGTTGAAAATACCAAAGTCCATGATTAGATACTATGAAGAAAAAGAAATAATTAATATTCCTAGAGATGAAAATAATTATAGATATTTTGATGAGGAAACTATATCGTACTTGAAACTAATTATTGATTTAAAGCGATTGAATTTACAATTAAAAGATATAGCATATGTAATAAATCTTTTTAAAAAACCTGTTTCTAAGGACTGTAATAACAAAACGCTGAATTACCTAGATGATCTTATAAAACAAATCAAAATAGATATTAATCGTCAAAACACAATTTTAAATCGATTGGAATCAGTTAAAGATTTATCAAAAGATATGAATTATGAAAAAAATAAGAGTTTGATTTTAAATAAACTTTCAGGGGTGGAAGAAATTGATTAGTCTAATATATGGTGGAAATCAAAAAGGTGTTGGCTTTGATATCTATAATAAGTTAAAAGAGGAGCTTTGTAATAAAAAATTAGAAATTTTCAATTTACAGGAGATGGTTGGCGACATTCCTATTTTATCCGAAGGCTATAATTCAGAAATAAGCGAAGCTCAGTTTCGAAATACTGAAATAATAGATAATAGTAATATGTTGATTTTTATTTACCCTATCTATTGGTTGAATGTGCCTATGCTATTGAAAGGTTTTATTGATAGTACCTTTTGGCCTAATAAAGCATTTAGTTTTAATAATAAACAATACTTTAAAAGAGGATTATGGAAAGATAAAGATGCAATAGTTATATATACTATTGGAGGTTCAGAGTGGTTTCATAAGTTTAAAGGACATCTAGGTTATAAAGTTATTAAATATCCATTAAATCTCGTTGGAATTTACAATATTAAAAGATTTTATATAGATAATTTAAATAAATCGAATGCTCAAAGTATAAGTAATAAAGTTGAAAAAATCGTAAATCAAGTAACGAAGTTAGTTGATTAAAATTATTTTTCTTAGTAATAAATTGGGTGGTGTAGTTATGAATATTCAAGGTATTAATCATATATGTTTTTCAGTTAGTAATTTAGTTGAATCAATTAAATTTTATAGAGATGTTTTAAAAGGGGAATTATTAGTTAGTGGCAAAACTACTGCGTATTTTGATATTGGTGGTCTATGGGTTGCTTTAAATGAAGAGGTTAATGTACCTAGAACAGAAATTAAATATTCTTATACACATATTGCATTTTCAATTAATGAAAATGAGTTTGAAGAATGGTACAAATGGCTTCAAAAACATAATGTAAATATATTAGAAGGACGAAAGAGAAGTCATCAAGATAAAAAGTCAATTTACTTTACTGATCCAGATGGTCACAAATTAGAATTACACACTGGTACTTTAAACGATAGATTAGATTATTATAAAAAAGAAAAAACACATATGACTTTTTATTACTAGTCTCTAAAATACTATTTAACTTCATAATAAAAGGTTGAAAACATCGAGAGTTAAATAAAATTTAAATCGAATAAACAAATTGATTTTTAATATATGGGAAATTAGACGGTTCATAAAATGTAAATATATGCTAGATAGCTATGCCTATACACGTACGTATTGGCATGGCTTTTTTTATTTTAGTAAGCAAGGTTTCATTCATCAAAGTATTAATGTAAACTTATAAATATATAAAGTTTACATTAATAAGGGCATCACTTGCTGAACTTTAATTTTCAAAAATGAGGGGTTAATTATCATGAATTTAAACTTAGCTGAACGTGTTCTTTATCACGAAGGATTATCACAAGATGAATGTTTGAAGATATATGAAGATCCAAATATCGATACGTTTGAACTCTTGAATGAAGCGTACATCGTAAGAAAACATTACTATGGTAAAAAAGTGAAATTAAATATGATTCTTAATGCGAAAAGTGGAATTTGTTCTGAAGATTGTGGTTACTGCGGTCAATCGGTAAAGATGAAGGAAAAACAACGCTATGCATTGGTAGATCAAGATCAAATTAAAGCGGGAGCACAGGTTGCTACAGACAATCAAATTGGCACATATTGTATTGTCATGAGTGGACGAGGACCCACGAATCGAGAAGTAGATCATATTTGTGAAACGGTTGAAGATATTAAGAAAGTGCACCCACAATTAAAAATTTGTGCATGTCTAGGACTTACAAAAGAAGAACAAGCTGAAAAACTTAAAGGAGCGGGCGTAGATAGATATAACCATAATTTAAATACAAGTGAGCGATATCACGATGAAGTGGTGACTACGCATACATATGAAGATCGAGTGAATACAGTTGAAATGATGAAAGCTAATAACATTTCTCCATGTTCTGGTGTTATTTGTGGCATGGGTGAAACGAATGAGGATGTAATCAATATGGCATTTGCATTGAAAGAAATTGATGCAGACAGCATTCCGATTAATTTCTTACATCCGATTAAGGGAACAAAATTTGGAGGTCTAGACTTATTGTCGCCAATGAAATGTTTAAGAATCATAGCAATGTTCCGTTTAATCAATCCCACGAAAGAAATTAGAATTGCTGGTGGACGAGAAGTTAATCTGCGCTCACTACAAGCAATAGCCTTAAAAGCAGCTAATTCTATTTTTGTTGGAGACTACCTTATTACGGGTGGTCAACCTAACGAAGAGGATTACCACATGATTAAAGATTTAGGGTTTGAAATAGATAGTTAAAGCAGATATTTAGAATTGTATTATAGCTATAGACGGAGTGCATAAACGCTGTCTATGGCTTTTTTAAACAGTGGTTAGTAAATTTATTGAGGTGTAATATACGTTATTAGGGATATTGAACATGTGGGAGGGAGAACGATGGAGGATTATATACTATCTTTAAATCTATTAGATAATCGTTTAAATAAATTAGTTCATATTCATAATGATTTACATGATGAAGTAGACCAAACTTTAGATGAAAAAGAACCAAATAATATAACATACATTAAAAACGCGACTTTGATTTTAATAAAGCTTTATTTATATAAACTCTCTAAAAACAAAGCACGTTATGGTAAAGCAACATCTAAAAACAGCTTAATACATATGTTAAAGGATGAAGAAGCTTATTATGCATTTTATGAGTTTAATAGTGATTTAGAAATTGAAGAGCTTGCACTTACACCAAATTTAGAAAAAAAGTATGAAGAAGATGCATTGAGTTTGTTAAATATTAGAGGCAAACTAACACCTTTTATGAATGTAAGTGAAGATGTTTGGGAATTTGAGAAATTTAACGAAGATATAACTCTAGTTATAAGAAACATTATAAAAAATAATGATGGCATCCTGACAGAAATTCTAGAAGATAACTATAGAAAAGAAAAATTAGACGAGGTTATTAAACTTACATTTATAGACACATACCAAACAAGAAATATGAATAATAAAGCTAGCAATGTAGCTGAAAAATTAATATCTGATTCATAAAAATTTTGAAGAAGGCGAGTTTTTATATTTATAAAGACACGTTTCTAGATAAATTTTTAAGATGTTGGGACAAAGCTGTTAATAACTGCACTTCGAATTAATGTATTTTACATACAAATGTTTTACGTGAAACATGTTTAACTTTTATGAGGCGTAATGAGCGTTAATTATAAGTGATAGTTTTGGCAACTTTAGACCATTTAAATTTGTATTTGTAGCTATACTTGATAAAGCTAAATATAAAGAGGAGGCGACAAGAGAATTCAAAAATTATCTAAAAAAGCAATGAATAAATATCTAAATTACGTTATTATGAAAAATGATAATACATAAAATATAATAGTTTTAAATATTGGAGGATACTTAAGTTTATGGAATATTTACATAAATTTTTACCGATAATCATTTATGTTCTTATTATGGCAATTCATTATGCTTTATCTAGAACAGGTATAAAACTTTTAGGATTTGTAGTACCTGTGATTGTTACGGCTGGATTAATCTATACTTATAAGACCGGAGATTTACAATTAAATTTAGTTGGAACGATTATAATGATAGTTATTTCACTACTAATTTTATCTGTAGAATGGGAAGATGCTCAAAAACGTAATTAAGAGAAATAAATTTTGTGGTTTTTGATAAAAATAAGTTAGCTTTACATAAATAATTTTATTATAATAAAAAATAATTATACAAAATAAAAGTAACCCACCACACCATGACTAAACACCGAGAGGATTTACATTTTATGAAGAAAATAATAATACTCATCACAGTATTTTCACTATTTTTAGGCGCATGTAACACCGACAATTCTACAGAACATAAAAATGATAAAGCAGAAAATCCGACTAAAAAAGATAAAGACAACAAAACATCCCACAAAGAAGCTTCATCAAAAAATACTAATACTGATATCAAAGCTAAAGATAAAGTGGAGAATTTATCAGAAAAGATGAAATTAGCACTTATCTTTTGCGCTGATGATAAAGGGAAATACACATTAACTAAAAATAATATTTTGATAGGTTCTTTTAGAAATGATAAAGATGAATATCGAAAGATAGGACAATTTGTATTAGTTAACTAT
This sequence comes from Staphylococcus sp. HMSC06C11, assembly GCF_001808345.1. NCBI lineage: Bacteria > Bacillati > Bacillota > Bacilli > Caryophanales > Staphylococcaceae > Staphylococcus > Staphylococcus sp. HMSC06C11. Next base: position 71,144 of record NZ_KV793032.1, on the reverse strand, counting down.
CCAAAATTCACCAACGCGCCTAAAGGTATGAAGTTTTATTCAATATACCCTAGTAATCATGAAGCCCAAGCAATAGTTAGTATTAGTGACAAAAAGATTATCCTAAGTGGATCTCAAATTCGTATCAAAGATTATCAACAGTTATTAGAGCATGGCAAAGAGTATAGTACCCAAAAGGTCTATGACAAAGTTAAAAATAATAGGGCGCTTCCAGAACTTGCGAATAAGATGCACGTGAGCAATCAATTACCTATCTCAAACGATGAATGGAAATACAATGGATTATCACCAAGAGAATTGTATGAACGTGGTGGAGTCATGGCTCATGGAAGTAGCCAAGTATATAAATTTATTTCTGAACTTGAAGGCGGTTCATTAGATAATGATAAATATCTATGGGATGTTGTTCATTGGCTAAAAGATGGAAACTGGAAAGTTAATTGTCGTAATAAAGATGGTGAAATTGTAGCTACTTATACAACTGTTAATGGCAAAGTAGCTAAGTTTGATGAAAATGGTAAAAGAATTAAATAATACAAGCTAAACTGGTTCTCAATATTAATAGAGAACCATTTTTTATATGTTGACCAAATAACAGTTAGGTATTTTAACTCAACTTTTAAGAATAATGATTCACTGTCGTATTTATTTTTGTTACATTATTCAATGGATATTTTTAGCATTCAACATTAAAAAGTTTGTTCACTTCATACACCATGCTCACTTCATAAGCTTCTTAGCAACGATGTTAACTCAATTTACAAATCTAAAAGCTATCAAGAAAATACTTTTTTTAAAATCAAATTAAACTGAAAATCAAATTATAAACTTAAATAGTTTGCTAGGCTAACCAAAAGTGATACAGTTTTTAATGGACTTATTTTTGAAAGGGGTAAGATGTCATGGCGAGTAATGAAATGACAACCGCCAAACGTAACACCATTGTGTTAGTGATGCTTATTAGCGCATTTGTGGCAATGTTAAACCAAACGATCTTAAATACTGCATTGCCCGCAATTATAAAAGGATTGAACATTACAGAAACAACTGCACAATGGTTGATCACAGGCTTTATGCTAGTGAACGGAATCATGATACCACTCACAGCATTTTTAATGGATAAATATACGACACGTAAACTTTATATCTTTTCTATGGCAGCGTTCCTCATTGGTTCAATTATAGCTGCTTTATCTCCAGGATTTGAAATCCTAATGGTTGCTCGTATTATACAAGCAATCGGTGCTGGAATATTACTTCCACTAATGCAATTTACAGTGTTTACACTATTCCCTGTAGAAAAACGCGGATTCGCAATGGGTCTCACAGGTATAGTGGCGCAAACAGCACCAGCGATTGGGCCAACACTTACAGGATTACTTATCGATTTCTTTAGTTGGAGAATGCCATTCTACATCGTTGCAGCAATCGCACTTATCGCATTCGCAATTGGGTTCTTCTTTGTTGAGAATAACGGTCAAACTAAAGAAACAGTACTCGATAAAATATCAGTCGTTTATTCAACATTTGGTTTCGGCTTAATTCTATTCGCATTTAGTAGTGTAAGTACATTTGGAATCGCATCGATCCCAGTCATCACTACATTTATTCTAGGTTTAATCGTGATTGCAATTTTTACATTCCGTCAATTAAAAATCGACCATCCATTATTAAACTTAAGCGTATTTAAAAGCAAAGTATTTACATTATCTGCTATAGCTTCAATGCTTGTCTTTATAGGTATTGTTGGACCTGCTCTACTTATTCCTATGTACGTTCAAACTGGATTAGGTCTCTCAGCATTACTTTCAGGTTTAGTGATACTACCAGGTGCAGTGTTCAATGCATTTATTTCAGTTTATACTGGTAAGATTTTTGATAAATATGGCATCAAGGTACTTGTTATTCCTGGATTTACAGTATTAATCATAATGACGATATTACATGCATTCTTAACTACAGAAACGCCATTCTGGTATGTTGTAGTGATTTACGCAATACGTATGATTTCTGTAGGTTTACTTATTATGCCACTTAATACAGTAGGTCTTAATGCGCTTAAACCAGAAGAAATTTCACACGGCACAGCAATTATGAACTCTCTACGTATCATTGCAGGTGCGATGGGAACTGCTATCAGTATTACAATATTATCAATTGTAGCTAAGAATTATACGGCTACGCATCATACGATGTCTAAAGTGAAATTAGCACGAGAATCAACAGTTCAAGGTGTCGATGCAGCATTTATCTTCACCACAGTATTAATTGTGATTGGCTTTATACTTGCGTTATTTATTAAAGAGAATCGCAACGCCAAAGATACAGATTCTTCCTCTGAAAAATAAAACTCACAATTAAATAGCACAAAGAAAGATGGTCATTTCCTAGGTAATAGGAAATGACCATCTTTCTTTTTATATATGTAATTAAGCATCTTTTTGTCGTGCGCGTTCTTCTCTATGTCTTTGACGTCTTTGTTCTTCTTTCGAAAGGTGATTTGGGTATTTCTCAGGGTGTTTATAACCATCGATTGCACCTAAAAACATGCCTTTAACAAAACTTGTAATCCCTTTACCAATACCGAAAACAAATCGAATCATACCATAAATCGCAAAAATCCATAGCAATATATAGCCCATATTGAAACTCCTTTTTTATTTTACAATAACATAAAAAGACAATTTCGATGAAATTTATAAAAAACTTTGCTGGTAAATTTTTTAATACATAAAATATCGTAGCTACTAGTCTAAAAAAATTTAGGGGTAAGACTGCGCACCGTATGCATTAATTCCATTCTTATCGTGCTTTTTTAAAAATATCCTCAAGTGATATTCACGTTTTTTATAAAAAGTTAAAATGCAGTTGCCTATTGTATAAAATGTTACATCACACTATGATGTTGTTAATAGTTTTAAATAAAAAAAGAGATAGAAAAAAATTACATGTCGATATTTAATTAATTTAATGTAATATAAATATAACTAATACATTATTTGATATTTTAATAAAGTGAAGGGAGTTATACATATGATTAAAGATCAAGTAGCTATTATTACTGGCTCAGCGAGTGGTATTGGTTTAGAAATTGCTAAATCCTTTATTGAACAAGGCGCCAAAGTTGTCTTCTCAGACATTAATGAAGAAGGCCTTAATAACGTCTTCCACCAATTTCAGCGACAAGGCTATGACTGTCGGGCTATCAAAGCGGACGTCTCTAATGAGGAAGATGTGAAGCATCTTATCGCTGAGACGAGACATCAATATGGTCGTATAGATATTGTTATTAATAATGCTGGTTTACAGAATGTAGCTAATATAGAAGACTTTCCAACTGAAAAGTTTAAACAGATGATAGATATCATGCTTGTTGGTGCCTTTTTAATGACAAAGCATGTTCTTCCTATTATGAAGGCGCAACACTATGGCAGAATCTTAAATATGTCATCTATTAATGGTGTCATCGGTTTCGCAGGAAAATCAGCTTATAATAGCGCTAAACATGGAATTATTGGTTTAACAAAAGTAACAGCTTTAGAAACAGCTGAGGACGGTATCACAGTGAATGCGATTTGTCCTGGATATATCGACACACCACTTGTTAGAGGACAGATGGAAGACTTAGCACAAATGCGAAATGTAGACGTAGCGCAAGTGATGGATGAAGTGTTGTTCCCATTAATTCCTCAAAAACGATTAATCGATATTCAAGAAATTGCCGATTATGCCATATTTTTAGCAAGTAAATCGACGAAAAGTGTGACAGGACAAGCTATTATTATAGATGGTGGTTATACAGTCCAGTAATAGTATGACCTCTTAATTAAAAATAAAATACTGTTAAGCTAAGAAAAGTATCTACAATTTAATACTTATCAAGCTTAAGGGGGAGAAAAGATAGAATGAGAAAAATGAGCATCACCTTAAAAGTAAGATTAATATGTAGTTTCTTTGAAAATTTAATTGTTATGGCATTTTTGCCTTTTATAGCTTTATACCTAACGGATATGGTCAATCAGGCCTTTTCAGGTATATTTCTTTTTATTTTAGTTTTAATCAATTTTCCAATTTCGATGATTTCGGGGCATATTATTGAGCGTTATCCTAAAAAACGCACAATGCTTATATATCAAATTATTGAGTGTATAAGTTTGCTTGCAATGGCATTTTCAGTCTCTAATCAGACATTGCTTATCATCATATTTTGCATAGCTTATACGGTTTTTAGTATTTCGTCTGGTATGATTGCACCGCTTATAGAAACGATGATCATGGACGCGATTACGCCAGAAGTTGAACATTACATATATAAAGTAAGTTATTGGCTTACTAACGTAGCCGTTGCTTGTGGTGCATTTTTAGGAGGAGCCATGTATCACGCGAATAAATCGGCGTTGTTTTTGATCGCTTTTGTGATTTTCGTACTTGTATTCGTGGCTTTATATATTTGGATTCCTAATGATAACGCCAAACCGTTGAATAAAGAGGGACAAACTTTTAATAATGTATTAAGTTTGAAAGGCTTTTTACGTAATTATCAGCTTGTGCTAAAAGATAAATTATTTATGTATTTAATTATCGGCTCAAGTATTCTTTTAATGGGTGAATTATCCACGTCATCTTATGTTTCAATTAGACTTAAAAAGGAATTCGAAACTTTATCAATGTTTCATGTCTCAATTGATGGAGTTAAAATGTATTCAATTTTAATTATGACTAATACGCTAGTTGTAATAGCTTTAACGTATTTTGTATCTAAATATATCTTGAAAATGAATAATCAAAAAGCGTTATTTGTAGGTCTCATCATGTATGTAGTAGGTTATTCAGGCATTACCTATTTAAATGATTTTACTTTACTTATGATAGTTATGGTTATAGCCACGTTAGGTGAGATGATTTACTCTCCGATTACTGAAGAACATAGATATAAGATGATTCCTGCACAGAAGAGAGGCACATATTCTGCAATACGTGCATTAAGTTTTAACTTTGCGCAATTAATTGCAAGACTGGGTATTATTTTAGGCGTATTGATGAACGCCCTAGGTATGACGATTTATATGGCGCTGATTCTTACTTTAGGAAGTATATTGCTCTATCGTGCGGTGTACCAATTTAATTTAAAGGCTAATAATGAAAATCATTAATTGTGAATTTTATAACCTACTAAATTGCTCGTGATTAAAAATAAAATATATTTATTAAGATTTTGTAAAAAATTCACTTTAGTAATTGTTTTCAAACCTTTGAATGTACTAATATATAGCTTATCTAGAGAATATATGTAAGTTATTTGTTAGTGAGTATTATAAAGTATGAGTACGAAAGAAGGACTTGAATGACTATTGAAACATTGCATTTTCAACACTATTTTTATCAAAAATATTTACAATCAACTTCAACTACAAAGAGGGTGACGTACTGGGTTCGATTAGATCAAGATATCGAGCGTCATCGATTGATGTATGCACTGCTAGATGTAGTACAACATCAGCCACAGTTGAGGGCGACATTCAAGCATTGTAACGACCAATTGCGCATCAATGTGCGAGAATTTTTCCCATTTATACAGATTAAAGAAGTGAATCAATGTTCTAAAAAAGTTGATATCACGACTTACCTCAACCAAGAGTTGAATTCCTACTATTTCAATCAATTACCTCTATTTAATTTTACAATTTATCAATTTTTAGATGAAACGTTCTTACTTTTAGATTTCCATTCCATGATTTTCAATGATAGCCAGTTAGATGATTTCTTTAAACAACTAAATATCGCGTATAGCTATGGTCTATTTCATGAACATACTGTATCGGATTTTTATCACATGATTAAAGAAATGAATGTAGCGACTGATGCTTCAAATGAGGACAATCAACAACATTTAAATCACTTTGAAATGGCTCATGCCGATCAAGATTGTGAATCATACATGCCTATAAAACGAAATTCAGAACAACCACAAGTTGAACATACAAGTGTAGATCTTGAATCATTTGATATGACTCGTCTAGTTACAAGCACTTATTTAGCGAATTACTTTTTGAGTCAGTCCAATCAAGTGACGTTGGGAATTCATTTTCCAATGGAATATGACAAAACTGACGATATGATGTTACTTAACACACTTGTAGCACCACTGAGTTTAAATATAGACACTACGCTTTCTGCAGACGTAATTATGAATGAATGGGAATTAGCGATAGATGATATGAAAGCCAACGGGACAGGTTTCTTAAGTGAACCTAATGCAAGTGATATGGAATTCGAAACAATCATACATGCAACGCAATTTAACGAGTACTTTGAGTTAAATCACACCGAACATAAAGTTCATCGATTGCATAGTGATAGTTCTTTATTAGCTGACATAGAAATATATCCACGTCCTCACCAAGGCTTTGATATTGTATACAATACAAATGCCTATGATGAGCTAACGATTCAAACATTAGTTAGTTTAATTAGAAGTATTAATATGCAATTAACACATAATCCTTCAAAGATAATTAAAGATATAGAATTATGTAATGAAAATGATTTTGAAATCTATCAAAACATCAACCATTCAACAAGTTCATCACTTTATCAAACGGTAATGGAACGTTTTGAATATCAAGTAGAACAGTATCCAAATCAAATAGCATTGCAATATGAACAACAATCCATGACATATGCGGAATTGAACTACCATGTGAATCGTTTGGCACAATATTTGCGACACACTTATCATGTACAACCCAATGATATTATCGCGCTCTTGGCAGAACGAAGTATCGAAATGGTTATAGGTATGTTAGGTATTTTAAAGGCAGGCGCTGGATACTTACCGATTGATCCAGATTATCCTGAAGATAGAACAACCTTTATTATTGAAGATGCACAGCCTAAAGCAATCGTGACATATCAAGCGACAATACAGTCTGACGTTCCTCAAATTGAACTAGACACATTTGATTGGAATGGCGACGAAGCGGAAACTGACAACCCAAGTCATATCAATACTGATGAGGATACTGCATACATCATTTATACTTCAGGTACAACAGGTAAGCCTAAAGGGACAGTGGTTCCTCATAGAGGGATTGATCGTTTAGTTCATGAACCTAATTATGTTGAATTAAATGATCAAACGGTTATTTTATTATCGGGAACTGTAGCGTTTGATGCTGCCACATTTGAAATTTATGGTGCGCTATTAAACGGTGGATGTTTAGTATTAACGTCGAAAGATACTTTACTTAACCCTGTTCAATTAGGTCAAACAATTGTGAATCAACAAGTCAACACGATGTGGTTAACGTCATCCCTTTTCAATCAAATTGCAAGTGAACGTATCGAGGCGCTAGAACCCTTAACGTATCTATTAATTGGTGGTGAGGTGCTAAATGCGAAATGGGTGAATCTATTAAACTCACGTCAACGCCATCCTCAAATCATTAACGGTTATGGTCCAACAGAGAATACGACATTCACGACGACTTATGCGATACCTGATGAGATGCCAAATCGAATTCCTATTGGTCAACCAATCAATGGAACAACGGTTTACGTGATGCAAGGTGAGCACTTATGTGGTGTAGGTGTGCCTGGGGAATTATGCATAGGAGGCGCTGGTCTGGCGAAGGGATATTTAAATCAACCAGAGCTCACTGCTGAAAGGTTTATCACCTCTCCCTTTGAAAATGAGCGCCTATACCGCAGTGGGGATTTAGTACGTCTTCAAGAAGACGGTCATATTGATTATCTCAGTCGTATCGATAAGCAAGTTAAAATTCGTGGCTTTAGAATTGAACTATCAGAAATTGAAAAAGCAATTGAAGCGATTAGAGATATTAATAAAGCAGTCGTTATTGTGCGTGAAGAGGAGCAAGACAAGCAAATTGTGGCATATTATGAAGCGCAACAATCTCAATCGACGAGTCACTTGAAAGAAGTGTTAAGTGAAACATTGCCACAATATATGATTCCAGTTCATTTCATGAAAATAGATAAAATACCTATCACTATCAATGGTAAATTAGACAAGCGAGCTTTACCGGATATTGATAGAGTTGATTTATCAAACTATGTGGCGCCACGTAACGAAGGTGAACGTATTATATGTCAAATCTTTGAAGATATCTTACATGTCGACCAAGTAGGTATTAAAGATAATTTCTTTGAACTTGGTGGGCACTCATTGCGTGCAACGTTAGTTGTGAATCGTATCGAATCCCAACTTAAGAAACGTTTAAAAGTCGGAGATATTATGAAATTACCGACTGTTGAACAATTAAGTCAACACATTATGGAAATGCAAAATGAAGACTATGAAGTCATACCTAAAGCGCAAAGAGCTGAGCAATACGAATTAAGTGCTGTTCAAAAAAGTATGTACTTATTGTGGAGTGTCAATCCTGAAGACACTGTTTATAATATTCCGTTCTTATGGCGATTGTCTTCTGAATTAAACGTAGAGCAATTGAAGCGAGCGTTGAACCAACTTATTGCTCGTCACGAAATTTTAAGGACTCAATATATAGTGGATGGCAATGAAGTGAAACAAAGAGTAGCAGACAATGTTGCTGCTGATTTTAAAGAAGTGACGACACGACTTACAGATGAACAACAAATTATTCAGGCCTTTATGCAACCGTTTAATTTAGAGCAACCTAGTCAAATGCGTGTAAGATATATCCATGGTCCACATGAGGATTATCTGTTTATGGATACGCATCACAGTATCAATGACGGTATGAGTAATACGATTTTATTAGCAGATTTAAATGCTTTATATCAAGAAAAATCACTTCCTAATCTATCACTGCAATATAAAGATTATAGTGAATGGATGGCTCATCGAGATTTATCTATTCAACGTCGCTATTGGTTACAACAATTTGAAGATGGTGTTCCTGTATTAAATATGCCAACAGATTATCCAAGACCTAGTATTAAGACGACACATGGTCAAATGTTGACGTTCCATTTTGATAAGAACTTAAAATCACAGTTGCAAAATTATGTGGAGAAACATCAAATGACTGATTTCATGTTCTTTGCAAGTGCAATAATGGTATTGCTTCATAAATATACACGCCAAGATGACATTGTCATAGGGAGCGTTATAAGTGCCCGCACTCATCGTGACACTGAAAATATGCTTGGTATGTTTGCGAATACACTACTTTACCGTGGCCATCCAACGAACGATAAAACATGGGAACAATTGATGTCTGAAGTGAAAGAAACAAGTCTCGGTGCGTATGAACATCAAGAGTATCCATTTGAAAGTCTTGTTAACGATTTGATGGATGAACGAGATGCTTCGCGTAATCCATTATTCGACGTAATGCTTGTATTACAAAACAACGAAACAAACCATGCTAACTTTGGACATAGTCAACTGACGCACATTCCACCTCAAACGACAACAGCTAAATTTGACTTGTCGTTTATCATTGAGGAAGATCGAGACGACTATGTGGTTAATATTGAATATAATACAGATTTATATGCGGAAGAGACGATTCATAATCTTGCTTACCAGCTTGAAAATATCATCCAACATGTGACATCTACTCAAGCTTTAAAAATTCAAGATATTCAAGAATCTCCGGATATGCTGGAATGGGTTGAAACAAATGTTAATCATCATACCCTATATTTCCCGGAAAATAATTCCCTACAGCAATTATTCAATCATGTAGTTAATGAGAAGAAAGATGAGATTGCACTGAAAATGAACGGGCAATCAATGACGTATGATGAATTAAATCATTATGCAAATCGTATAGCCAATGAGCTTATGAAAAATGGAGTGACATATGGAGAGCGAGTTGCATTATTAATAGATAGAAGCTTTGAAATGATTGCGAGTATGATTGCATCATGGAAGATAGGTGCGTCGTATGTTCCAATTGATATCACGCATCCTGATAAACGTATTGAGTTAATGATTGAAGATGCTCAAGTGTCAGCCATTTTAACTTATGGTAAGGAGTTTGATTCTAACCTATTAACGATTGCATTAGAGTCTATTGATAAAGAATCGCCCGTTGAAAAGTCATTTTCAGAATATGAGGGTAGTCTAGAAGATGAACTTTATAGCATTTACACATCTGGAACAACTGGCATGCCAAAAGGTGTGGCGGTAAGACAACGTAATGTTTTAAACTTGGTAAATGCTTGGACAGAGAGACTTGAATTATCGGAAGATGAAACGTTTATTCAATATGCGAATTACGTCTTCGATGCATCTGCGATGGATATCTATTGCAGTCTGTTAAATGGTTATACACTTGTGATTGCAAACAATGAAGAACGTACTGATACAGAGCAGCTACAACGACTGATTGAAAGAGAACGTATTACGGTTGCATCTATACCACTTCAAGTTTGTAACGTCATGGAAGATTTCTATATACCTAAGTTAATTACTGGTGGTGCAACAAGTACTCCAACGTTTGTGCGTCATATTTCAGAGCATTGCGATACGTACTTTAATGCGTATGGACCTTCTGAATCCACAGTGATTGCTTCAAACTGGTCATACACTAAAGGTGAGCCTATTCCATCAACAATACCTATAGGACAACCTTTAGCTAACATTCAAGTATACATTTTATCGGGTATGCAATTGTGTGGTGTAGGTGTTTCAGGAGAATTGTGTATCGCAGGTGAAAGTTTAACGGCTGGTTATTTAAATAGACCTGAACTTACTGCTGAATCTTTCATAGATAATCCATTTGGTGAAGGCAAATTATATCGCAGTGGTGACCTTGCAAGATATACACATGATGGTCAAATTGAATTTATGGGGCGAATAGATAATCAAGTTAAAGTCAATGGTTACCGTATCGAACTTGGAGAAATCGAAAACATTATCAATTTAGTAGAGGGCGTTTCTGATAGCGTAGTTATCGTTGATCAACAAGGAGAACATGAAGTTCTACATGCCTATTATGTAGGCGATAAAGACATTAAGTCAGACATCGTAAGACAGTTAAATCAATACTTACCTAAGTACATGATTCCAAAAACTGTCACAGCAATTGATGTTATTCCGTTAACACGTAATGATAAAGTAGATGAATCAAAATTACCTCGTCCACAAATTCAAAGAAATGGATATGTAGAACCTAGAAATGATATGGAACGCCAATTCGCTTCAATATTTGCTGACGTGTTAGAGCTTCCGACGATAGGCATAGACGATGACTTCTTCGAAATAGGTGGTACGTCACTAGATGCGATGGTTGCGGTATCTAAGCTTAAATCTCATGATATAAATCTCACTATGCAAGATATATATCAATATAAATCAATAAGACATTTGGCAGAAGTCTTTGAAGGCGGAAAAGAGCTAGTGGAAGTTGAACTTCCAGATCACTTGTCTCAACTTCAAGCATTAGTCAAACGTCGTTACCAATTGAATGTAAGTAATGAGACTCAAAACTCACTTGGAAGAGTTCTCCTTACTGGAGGTACTGGTTTCTTAGGTGCATATCTAATTAATGAGTTACAAGACCAAGCTACTAAAGTGACATGCTTAGTAAGAGGTCAAGTTATCAAAGATGCACGTGCTAAAGTTGAAGCGAATTTACTTAGCTACTTCGAGGCAGATAAAGTTGAAGAACTCATGGATAAGGTAGAGGTAGTTCTAGGAGACTTAGCAAACTTAGATGCATTTAACGTTGAAGATACAATTGATACAATCATTCATGCTGGGGCGCGTACAGATCATTTCGGAGATGATGAAAACTTTATTCACGTAAACGTACAGAGTACCGAAGCTTTATTAGCTCTAGCACAGCAACATCAAGCGAAATTTATATACATTTCGACAATTAGTGTTGGAGCAGTCTTTGATGTCCACACCGAGGATAAGGCTTTTTCTGAAAAAGATGTTTATAAACAACAATTATTTACATCACCTTATACAAAAAGTAAATTCTATAGTGAAATCAAAGTTTTAGAAGCGGTTAATGATGGTTTAGATGCTCAAATTATGAGACTAGGGAATTTAACAAGTGCTTATTCTGGCGCGTTAAACATGACAAATCTTACGACAAACCGTTTTTCAATTATGATGCATGAATTATTAAAAATATCATCTATTGGAGAATATTTCGGTAAAACATCTGTAGACTTATCATTTATTGATATTACCGCACGTCATGTTGTGAAGATTGCTGCATCCCAAGCGCAATCAATTATTTATCATATTTATTCTCCTCATACGAGAACTATGCAAAGCGTATTAGAGAATGCAAAACAAACTCAGATGAATATCATTAGTGACGAGGAATTTGAACAAATGTTGCTTAATAATGGTATGCATGAGGTTATCGGTTTAAGTAGCGGAGATACAACCCAAGTTCCCGCACAAATCGAATCTGAGATGACCCAACATGTTATAGCACAGTTAGGTGACGGATGGCCTCATGTCACTTCTCAATGGTTACGTGCTTGGAGAGATTTACTCATTGAAAAATTTAAAGAATCTGAGGAACATGAATGACACTATTTTTAACGAAAATAAATGATGACATAACAAATATTGAACATCGTTTATTTCAATCATATCGACAATTAAAGAAACCTGAACGTTCAAAATATCGTTTTAAAAAAGATCGTGTCATGCATCAAATAGGAGATATGTTGATTCAGTACTGTATCGAGCAATGTTATGGTCTGAACATAAATCAGTGGAAGTATCATGTTACAAAGAATGGTAAGATTGAGATTCAAAGTAGGAAACATATTAATGTGAATCTTTCATACAGTTTTCCGTATATTGTATGCGCTATTGATCAACATCCAGTAGGCGTCGATATTGAAGAAATTAAAGATTTGAATTATTTAAACTTGGCTACACAATTTTCCGTAAATGAATTTAACCAAGTACGACAATTAAAAGATTTTTATACAATTTGGACGAAAAAAGAAAGTTATACGAAATTGATAGGAGAAGGGTTACTCAAAGGCTTAGATGTTTATGACGTAACACAGCCCTTATACTATCAAGATGACAAGGTGTTCTTTCAAGAATATATATGCCAAGATAGAATGATTCATTTGTGTTCAAATCATAGTCGTAAACATGAGATAGTTAAAAAATCACTAGATTGTTTACTTTAATCACTAGTAATTGAAAAGAAAAGTCATCCATACTTCTTTATTCCACTTAATACTTATACATTAACGTGCAACTGTACGTCTAAATTATAAATCATAGAATTTTATCAAAGACACTTTCTATTTGAGGTAATAGGAAGTGTCTTTTTGTATGTCTTTAACAAGATGTAAAAGTAACTTCATGCTAGCTTAATGTTCGTATTTTATGATAAGGGTGCCTTTAGGTGTTTGTAAGGTATTTTTAATAGAAAGGAGTATGAAGATGATAAAAGCATGGTTGAGTAAAATATTTGAGTTAATTCCACGCGCTATCGTAAATATTTTCGTTTAAAGCAAGCTTCTAAACTAAAAAATTAAAACTGAGGTGCTAAAAAATGAAAAACAGAAAGAACTCTTACAGTATTCGCAAATTAAGTGTTGGTGCGTCTTCAATCATTGTCGCATCGATGTTATTTATTGGGGGCGGCGCTGCACACGCGGCAGAACAGGATGTACAAGGGAATTCTGAAAGTCATACAGCACAATCACACGGGGCAGATAATGAAAATTTAAGTGAGCCACAAACGAATGATCAAAAAGATAGCCAAACAGTAGAAACTAAGAATGATACTTCATCAGCTATACATAAAGATGAAACACAAAACCAAGCGCAAACAAACACTGCGAACCATCCATCAAACAATGATAATCAATCTAATGAAGACCTAACGACAGATCAATCTACTTCGGAACAGACAGATAAAGATCAATCAAAAGAACAACCAGTTGATAATCAAACTACAGAAGATAAACAATCAAAACAAGATATTAATCAATCAAACATACAAAAGCAATCACCTGAAAATAATGATGGACAAGAAAGTAAAACTCAACAAGATACAGTCAATAAGCAGGAAAGTGCAGCTGTAACGACACCTGCAAAAGAAAATCAAGATAATAAGCAGCAAAATTTAGATGAAACTGCTAATAAAACAACACAAGAGTCAAGTTCAGAAGTAGCAAAGGTTCGTAATAATGAGGAAACTGCAAAATCTGAAGATACTCAATCAGATAATGAAAAAGAGCAAACAACCTCTGAGGACGTGAAAGATCAAGCATCTTCATATGAAAATACATTAGAGTCTTCTCAAAATAATAAAGCTGATGCAACAACACCTAATAACGACAAAGATAAAACAAATAAAACTCAACCAGAGCAACGTAATCATAAAGTATCAACTTCAACTCAAAATAAAGAATTAAATCGTGAAACAACACAGCAATCTAAAGATAATGAACAACAAAGCGATGTTGCAGAAAAAGAAGCTCCAGTAGAAGCTTTAAATAATGATCAACAGTCAAATTCATCTCAAAAAGATGCAAAAGATAAACAACTTAAAGTAAATGATTTAAAGAATGATAAAGCGACAGACCATTCTTCACCTAGTGACAAAGATGATCAATCTAAAAAAGGATTAAATACGTTAACACGCAATGCGATTGCTACACCTAAAAAGAAATCAGCACAACAATCTGAAACAAAAGTTAAAAAGCAAGGCGATAAATCCTTCCCACAAATTCAATATAAAAACCATGATCCAATCATACTTGTTCATGGCTTCAACGGATATACTACAGATAATGGTCCAGTACTAGGTCATAACTACTGGGGCGGTAAACGAATTAAACTTACACAAGAGTTAAGAGCTAAAGGTTACAACGTTAGTGAAGCGAGCGTGAGTGCATTCGGCAGTAACTATGATAGAGCTGTGGAATTATATTACTATATTAAAGGCGGTACAGTTGATTACGGTGCTGCACATGCTGCTAAATACGGTCATGATCGTTATGGTAAAACATATGCTGGGGCGTATCGCGATTGGAAGCCTGGTCAAAAAATTCATTTAATTGGTCATAGTATGGGTGGACAAACTGTTCGTTTACTAGAAGAAATGCTTCGAAAAGGTAATCCTGAAGAAGTTAAATATCAAAAGAAACACGGTGGCGACATTTCTCCTTTATATAAAGGTGGCCAAGATAACATGGTTTCTTCAATCACGACATTAGCAGCACCACACAATGGTACTCATGCAGCTGATATCGGCAACGAACCATTTATTCGCCAACTTGCATATGATTACGCTAAATTCCAAGGTAGTAAACATTCAAAAGTTGACGTAGGTTTAAAACAATGGGGTCTTGCTCAAAGAGACGATGAAACGAATGCTGAATATCTAAAACGTGTTAAGAATACTAGTAAGATATGGAAAACGAAAGATAATGCATTCTATGATTTAAGTCGTGAAGGTACAAGTAAGTTAAATCACCATACGTCACTCAATCCAAATATTGTATATAAAACATACAGTGGGGAATCAACAAGACCAGCATTGAATGGTAGACAAAAAGCTGATATTAATATGGGTATGTCCTATATCGTTACAGGCAATGTGATTGGTAAAGTTCCTGAGAAAGAATGGAGAGTGAATGATGGCTTAGTTTCAGTTGTTTCAGCACAACATCCATTTAACCAAGCATACACACCTGCAACGAAAGATATTAAAAAAGGTGTATGGCAAGTAATGCCTGTAAAACATGAATGGGATCACGGTGATTTCGTTGGATCAGATGGTACAGAAGCACGTATTTCAGTAGATGATTTAAGAGCATTCTGGGACAGCATTGCTGAAGAAATTGTTCAAAATGAAAAAGTAACAGATAAATAACGTTTCAATATATGCACGTCGTTGATATAGAGGACCTTTATCTTCGGCGTGTTTTTTTATGTAAGAAGCTATATGAAGATCGCAATCAAACAACACGATATATTGTGTCTAATTATATTTAATATCTAAAAGACTAAATAAACTAGTCGTAATTAAATTTTAATAAATTATAAATTGAAACGCTTTCATTTTAGGCGTATAATTGCTTTAGTTTTTAAAAAAGGGATGATTTACATGAAAGTGAATAAGTATTTAATATTCATATTGGGAGCATTGGGAGGTTTATTATACGGTTATGACAACGGTGTAATCTCTGGTGCATTACTTTTTATACATAAAGATATACCTCTAAACAGTACGACAGAAGGGATTGTCGTATCATCCATGTTAATTGGTGCTATTATCGGGGCAGGAAGTAGTGGTCCATTAGCCGATAAACTAGGACGTCGTCGTCTTGTAATGTTAATTGCTGTCGTCTTCATTATTGGTGCATTAACACTTGCATTCTCTACAAATCTTGCACTTCTAATTGTGGGACGATTGATTATTGGTTTAGCAGTCGGTGGTTCTATGTCTACAGTACCAGTGTATCTAACTGAAATGGCCCCTACAGAATATCGTGGCTCACTCGGTTCATTAAACCAATTAATGATTACTATTGGTATTTTAGCAGCATATCTTGTGAACTATGCATTCGCTAATATTGAAGGTTGGCGTTGGATGCTTGGTTTAGCAGTTGTACCATCAGTGATTCTACTTATTGGAATTTACTTTATGCCTGAAAGTCCAAGATGGTTACTTGAAAATAGAAGCGAAGAAGCGGCTCGTAAAGTTATGAAGATTACTTATGACGATAGCGAAATTGAAAAAGAGCTTAAAGAAATGAAAGAAATCTCAGCTATTGCTGAATCATCATGGTCAGTAATAAAATCGCCTTGGTTAGGTAGAACACTTATTGTAGGTTGTATCTTTGCGATATTCCAACAATTTATCGGTATTAATGCGGTTATCTTCTATTCTTCATCTATCTTCGCTAAGGCTGGTTTAGGTGAAGCGGCATCTATTTTAGGTTCAGTTGGTATAGGTATAATTAATGTTCTTGTTACAATTGCAGCATTATTTGTAGTTGATAAAATTGACCGTAAGAAATTATTAGTCATTGGTAATATTGGGATGATTGCATCACTTATCATCATGGCAGTATTGATTTGGACAATAGGTATAGCATCGTCAGCGTGGATTATTATCTTATGTTTATCTCTATTTATCGTTTTCTTCGGTATTTCATGGGGACCTGTGTTATGGGTCATGTTACCAGAGCTTTTCCCTATGCGCGCTCGTGGTGCAGCAACTGGTATCTCAGCATTAGTGCTTAATATTGGTACATTAATTGTGTCATTACTATTCCCAATTTTAAGTGATGCGTTAAGTACCGAATGGGTCTTCTTAATCTTCGCTGTAATTGGTATACTTGCAATGCTATTTGTTATTAAATTCTTACCTGAAACACGTGGACGTAGTCTTGAAGAAATTGAACATGATTTACGCGAACGTACAGGCGCTAAAACACATTAAAACATCTAAATTACACTCCGTTTTCAATTTATGATTGAGAACTTGGAGTGTTTTTTTAATTTTAAGTATGCGCGCATAGTTTAATTATTATTAATGAAAAGAACGTTTAATAGTTTTCATGTTCAGGGTAAAAAATGAAAGTTGGAAATATATTGAATGGAGGTGTCTATCTTGAAAAGTGCTCAAGCGCTAGAACGCACTTTAAAGTCATTAGATGGGCAAAAATATGGTGCCTATAAACGTACGAAAGGTGTGTATGAATTCGATCAATTTAGACTTGCTATAGACCATGTACAAGTCGATCCGTTTGCACCACCTTCTAAAATGAGATGTATCGTAGCTAGGGATGAGGCAGGCATACCTGATCAATTATTAGATGACAAATATAAACGTATTGCTGTGAGTGATTTCTTAACGCGAGCAGTGCACAATAAGGTGAGAGAGCTAACAAAAAAGGATAAAAAATCTGGGAAGATACAAATCGATCGCTGTGGACAAGAAATGTTAGAGCGCACCTCTGTGGTGATTAATGATACTGACATTGAAGCGCGTATCGAAGTGGGATTACCTGCAGCAGGTCGTAAAATTCTTGGTAAAGCAGCTGCACATACAATTATCGATACCTTACCAGAAATTGTTGATCAAGCATTACACTATCAACATCTTGACCATTCTAAACTTCAAGATCAAGTCAATCTCATTAAAGATCAGATGTATATTCGAGAAGAATTAGACAAACGCAACCTTGTTTCGTTTGTTGCTAACGGCGCAATCTTACCTCGACAAAGTGGAGTATCTGACCGTCCTATGCACCACGCTATTCAGTTTCAAAGTCCAGAAAAATTTGAGATTCAATTAGACTTGCCTAGTGGAAAATCTATTAAAGGTATGGGCATACCTAAAGGAATTACTTTAATCGTAGGTGGCGGTTATCATGGTAAATCCACATTACTCGAAGCACTTGAGCGTGGTGTATATAATCACATTGACGGAGATGGTAGAGAGTATGTCATCACACAACATGATGCGATGAAGATTCGTGCTGAAGATGGCAGAAGTATTGAGAAAGTCAATATTCAACCATTTATCGATCACTTGCCAGGTAAGAAAGATACTACGGAATTCTCAACAGAAAATGCAAGTGGCAGTACGTCTCAAGCAGCAAATGTGATGGAGGCTTTAGAAGCTCAGACATCGCTTTTACTTATCGATGAAGATACATCTGCGACGAATTTTATGATTCGAGACGGACGTATGCAAAAGTTGATTGCTCCTGAGAAAGAACCGATTACACCATTTTCAAATAAAGTTAAACCATTATACGAGGATTACGATGTCTCAACAATTCTTATTGTTGGTGGCTCAGGAGATTACTTTGATGTGGCTGACCAAGTATTAATGATGGATGAATATCATTTGAAAGATGTGACAGTTGAGGCAAAAGACATCGCACAATCTACAGGATATGAAAGACTTGATATGTCCAACAGTGAATTTGGTAGCATTCCGTCTAGAGTCCCTCTTAAATCTAGCTTCAATAAGAAAGGCAAAGATGGTCGTTTTAAAGCTAAAGGGCTTCATGCAGTTACTTATGGTAAAGAACCTATCCAAATCTCTGGTTTAGAGCAACTTGTCGATGATAGCCAGACTAATAGTTTAGCAGTGATGTTAGATTATCTTAACAACGAATTACTCAATGATAATGATACATTGATTGAAGCAACAGATCGTTTATATCAACGTATTGAAGCAGAAGGTTTAGAAGTTATTTCACATCATCAAGGTCACCCAGGTAATTTAGCCTTACCACGTAAACAAGAGTTGATAGGTACAATTAATAGATATAGAGGATTACACATTCGTAGCGATAAAACTGAATAGAGATAATGATTAAGCGTATTGTTAAATCTCACTTTGTTGAGTAAATTAACAATACGCTTTTTATGGTCCATTATGTATGCTATTTATCGCTCGGTTTTTCGCATCGTTGATTTCACTATTATCTTAAATTAGAAATAAAATTGCGAGTAAAAATTCGAGGAGTATAAAACCTAAAAAAAGGTTACCCATATCCTAAATGAGTAACCTTGATTTCAAAATATTATAAGTTATGTTTATCGATACCTTCAGCAGCTCTAATACCACTAAAGATACAACCACCTAAGAAGGTACCTTCAAGTGCACGATAACCGTGAAGACCACCGCCACCAAAGCCAGATGCTTCACCAGCAGCATATAATCCTTGTATAGGTTCACGTTGTTGGTTGATAGCACGTCCATCTAAATCGGTTTGAATACCACCTAGTGTTTTACGACTAATAATGTTAAGTTTTACTGCAATTAATTTACCACTTTGATTACTTAGGAAAGGTTTAGGTTTTGCAGTTCGTACAATTTTATCTCCTAAAAACTGTCGTGCATTATGAATAAATGCTACTTGAGGGTCTTTACTAAATGAATTGGTAATTTGCAAATCACGTGATTTAATTTCAGCTTTAATATCTTCGTATTTTAAAAGATCATCATCTACGAGTTCATTCATTTTCTTAACGAGCGTGCCTAAATCATCGGCAACCACAAAGTCTTCACCTTTTTCCATAAATGCATTCACTGGTGAAGTCGCTTGTTTGCTTAATCGCTCTTTAATTAACAACTGAATGTCTTTGTTAGTTAAATCTGGATTTTGTTCTGAACCTGATAACACAAACTCTTTTTTAATGATATCTTCAGTCAAAATAAACCATGAATAGTCATATCCTGTTTTCATAATAGTTTCCAACGTGTGTAAAGTATCAAAACCAGGATAATCTGGTGCAGACATACGATGTCCTTCAGCATCAAACCACATTGATGAAGGACCAGGAATGATACGAATCCCATGTTGAGTCCAAATTGGACTATGGTTTTTAACGCCTTCTGTATAATGCCACATACGATCTTTATTAACGATGTTGACGCCTGCATTTTCAGAAATACCAATCAAACGTCCATCAGTAGAGTCTGGCACACCTTGAATCATATGTTCAGGGGCTTGGCCTAGACGTTTAGGCCAATACTTCTTAATTAATTCGATATTTGCCCCAATACCGCCTGATGTAATAACAAGATGTTCGACATCATATGAAAATGTATCAATCACTTGTCGAGAGGAAGGGGTGCCACGTTCAACATCACTATCTTCGAGAATATTCCCAGAGATATGGCGTACTTGATTATCTTCAATGTCGATAGATGTGACTTGATGTCTAGGTAAGAAAGTGACGCGACCTTCTTGCTCTTGTTGAAGGACATAATTACTAAATGGTTCTACAAGTCCAGGGCCTGTTCCCCATGTAATATGGAAACGAGGAACTGAATTACCGTGACCCGATGCTGAAGCGCCACCACGTTCAGCCCAACCTAGAATTGGAGTTAATTTAACGCCCATACGATTTAAGTAGTCTTCCTTTTCATATGTTGCGAATTTAACATAAGCTTTTGCCCATTGTTCAGCCCAATAGTCCTCTCCATCAAGACGGTCAAACTGTGCTGAGCCTAACCAGTCATTGAGTGCTAATTCATAAGAATCTTTGACACCATAACGACGTTGCACTTTTGAATTGACTAAGAATAAGCCTCCGAATGACCAGTATGCTTGGCCACCAATAGCTTGTCTAGGTTCTTGGTCGATTAAAGTCACATGGTATCCCTTCTTAAGAAGTTCCGTTGCAGCTACGAGACCACTTAAACCGGCACCGATGATATGTACAGTTTTAGTCATGAATATACTCCTTTATAAATTTTCAATTTTTATATGTAATATGCACAAGTTAACACATATTTTATCATTAAGTTCCCTTGACGTATAACCTTTATATGAAAATGAACACCACTATTGTGAACTTCATTTTCAAATGAATAAAATAATCCATGTTTATTTCTACAAAAGAAGCAACAATGTATAATAAGAATTAACCAACTAAAGACATCAATGGAGGTGCAAGAATGACACAAATCAACGGAATAGACGAGTGGGTTGAAGTTACAGAATATTTTCGATACATCGAGGACATGATTGAGCGTAATTTCAAACAAAACTATGGTGTTAGTTTAAGAGAGTTCTATGTACTTCATGAATTATATAAAGCGAAAGACAAAAAGTATAAAATTAATGATTTAATAAAAGAAGTGAAATTGAGTCAGAGTGCGATGTCGCGTCTCATAGATCGACTGCGATCTCCGAAGAAAGCATTAATATGTAAGGATATAAGTGATGAAGATCAACGTGCGACGTATATTTATCTTACAGGCAAAGGCAATTCTATTGTTCAACAACTCATGAAAGATTATAGAAAGTTAATTAGCAAAGTCGATATCGAAAGTATTGAACGACAAATACAAAGAGCTAAACGTGCTAATTTATCTTAAGTCATAATAGCGTTAATTATTAAACAAAAGGTGCGACTGTAAATGACATTTAAGTCTGTTCAATTGATGGAAGATTTAGTGAGAAATTTAAATATAAACTTTGAAATATATGCTAATGAAAAATGGAATAAAGAATATGAAGCACTTGATTTGAGTATTAATCATATAAAATGTAAAAGCAGATTAGCTAAGAAAACGAATAAAAAACAGGGATATTTCGTAACATTATGGACTAAAGATTCGATGTCAGTTAATCAACCATTTGAGTATGCTAATTTTCCTGAGAAATTAATAGTAAATGTGATTGATAAGGACAAACTTGGCCAATTTATCTTTCCAAAAGATGAATTATTAAAACGAGAGATATTAAGTAATCATTTTAAGAAAGGTAAAATGGCCTTTAGAGTTTATCCTAGTTGGGTTACACACTTAAATTCTACTGCCCTAAAAACGCAAGCATGGCAGAGTAAATATTTTATAGACTTAACGGAAAACATTGATAAACAGACTATATTAAGGTTATATGGGGAGATATGAATTTAAAATGACTGCTTTTTATCTATTAATATATTTGTTAGTTGGACTAATAAACCAATACCACAAATAAAAATAGATAGATAAACTAGCATGTTTATATTGTGAGTGATAAATAATAATGAACCACATAAAGCTGATCCAATACTACTTCCCAAGTAATTAACTGAGCTATTTAATGCTACTGCAGTCTCACCATAACTTTTATAATTTTTAATAAGTATATGTTGTTGAGGAGCCTGTGTAGCCCAACCCATAGCGCCCCAAAGTAAAAAAGGGAGGCAGCTCGCGATAGGTGTGTGGATTGAGATAGGTAGAAGTATGAAGCTAAATAAAAGAAGTATCATTATACTTAGCACAATTAGGTTAGTAAACTTAAACATATCTATAATAAACCCGATACTAAAGCTTCCTATCAAGCCTCCAATACCCCACAACATCAAATAAGTAGTAAGAGAATAGATACTTTGATAATGTTCAACAATTTTACTTAAATAGGTATATAAACCTAAACTAGCGATTGCTGCACACACTGTAACTGTCATTATTCGAATAATATGAGGATGTATAAATAGCTTAAATCTTTCTTTGATACTTGGTGGAGTCGGGGCAAATATTGCTCTAAAGTGAATAGCTATAAGTACACACGTTAGGGTACTTATTAAGACAATAAATAATAAAGTGACTCTCCAAGAGCTTAAATTTGATATTTGGATACCTAAAGGTACCCCGATGACAGTACCTATACTCATGCCTCCAACCACAGTCGCAAGAGCTTTCCCTCTATTTTTATTCTCTACTAATTGACTGCCTGTACTAACTGCCATTGGAGAAAAGATGCCTGCACCTAATCCAGCAATTGCTCTTGCCAAGAGATAAATAGGTAAATTAACTGCCAAAGATGTCATGATGTTCGCAAAAATAAAGATGATTAGAGCGAATATAAGTGTTTGCTTAACATTAATTTTAGCTAAAAAGATAGAAAATAATGGCGCAGAAATTGCAAATACAAGTGTAAATATTGTTACACCTTGTCCGATTGCAGTACTTGATTGATTTAAACTTCTACTCATTTCAGGTATTAAGCCTGCGACGATATAAGTATCCATACCTAATGAAAACATTCCCAAGGCTAATATTAGTATTTTCTTCATAATAACCTCCTGTGCAAAACTAAATAGTTTTTAATAATGTAAATTAAGGTTAGTATTTAAATATAAAACTTGGAATAATAAAAGAGTTTCATGGTGTATTAACTAAAAGTTTCAAGGGGATTAATATGGAGACAGATTATATTAGAGATATATTGGAAGTGGCTAAATATAATAGCTTTAACAAAGCATCAGAGGTAATGAATATCAGCACGCCTGCAATACGAAAAAGAGTTACTTCAGTCGAAAATGAATTAAATCAACAAATATTCATAAGAAACAGAAAAGGTGTGTTCTTAACTAAAGAAGGTCAATCAATACTAGAGAAACTAAATAAAATTTATGAAGAAGTTGAAAAAGTAAAAATTAGTAACTCACAGATAAACAAAAGAGACATAAAAGTAGGATTACTTCCGAGTATTAACCCACATAATATTAAAAAAATTGAAGAAACTGAGGATTTGAATTTTCAATATATAATTAATGATAATACAGCTAGCTTGATAGAATCATTAAAAATTAAAGAAATAGATGTAGCTATTGGCGATATCGGTAACATGTCGATAAAGAACTTTTATGCTCAAAAGTTTTATGAAGAAGATTACTTCATAGTCTATTCTGAAAGACGAGAAAAGTTGAATAATTCTTTGTTAAATCTTGGTAATGAAAGAATTTACATTCAAACACCACCATGTGACACACTGCATTTTTTAAACAAAGTTTTAAAAATTAAAGAAGATCTATTAGTTTACAACGATTATTTTGAGACAATTTTAGCCAATGTCTCTGCAAATAAAGGTATAACTCTTTTACCAGAATCATACTTGGATAAGGTAAGTGATAACCTTAATTATATAAAGCTTGAAGAATACGTACGTGAAATAGGTCTCATATCATCTAGTGAATCGTTAAACGCGTATGTAAATGAGATATTAAGCAATTAGTTTATACAAAGATTTCAGCGTAAAAGCAAACATTATACAAAAGTTTTAATGAAAATTATATCTATGATAAATGCCTTATTCGGTAAAGTGTAATCTTTCTTTCGCTCAAATTATTCCTTATACTAGATGTGTAATTATGAAAAGGGGTGGAGGATATGGATGTTAGATTTCCTATAGGAGAATTAGAGTTACCGAACAAAGTAACTTTAGTTGATGTGAAACAATGGATGAGTGAAGTAGAAACATATATTGATCAACTAAAAAATGTTGTTGATGACCTATCAGATGAGCAACTAACTAAAAAATATCGAGAAGGTAGTTGGACAGTCAGACAACTTGTACATCATATTGCAGACTCTCAAATGCAATTATTTAGCCGCTTAAAGTTAGCTTTAACTGAGGAACACCCATCAGCACCTGAGTTTGACCAAAATCAGTGGGTGGATTTAGCAGACTCAAGTTTACCTATCGAAATTTCTATACAATTACTAGATGCCCTAAATCAACGTGTTGTTGCTATTGGTGAAAACGTATCAAACTCGGACCTTGAAAGGAAAGTTAATTTAGAGGGAACAGATGACTTAACCGTAGCATTCTTATTGGCTAAATTATCATGGCATGAGCGTCATCATCTAGAACACATTAAAATTGCACTTTCAAATTAAGACAGAGGGTTGTCTAATAATATAACGAGAGTCAAAAGGATGGGACAATATTGTCTTATCCTTATTACAATGATGTATTAATATTACTCTTGTTTAGACGCACTTTGAACAAACCTTTCATCTATGAAAGAAACTAACTGCAAAATGTAAGATTAGGTAAATGCACGAAATTTTTCAGCCTCCTATCATAAAGATAAGGAGGTTATGTTATGGATAAGAAGCGTATAGTTGAGTTAGATATTATTCGAGGCATAGCGATTTCAGTCGTTCTTTTTGCAAATGTTTCAGAAGTATTGCCCATTTTCGAAGATGAAAAGAAACCTCATTTTACAAGTCTAGATTATATGATTAAACAATTTTTCTCACTATTTATAGATGGACGTTTTATTATGTTGTTTACTTTATTATTTGGTATCGGAATGGGCATATTTATGAATAATGCGCGTAAAAAATCACTTTCACCGTTAAAGCTGATGTTTAGACGTTTACTCTTTCTATTTGTTGTAGGTATCTTTGGTATGATTTTATCATTACCATACGCAGAATATGCAATATGTGGCGCTGTCATCATGTGGTTATTCTTGTTACCTCAAGCACGCTATAATTTATGGATTTCAATTCTTACACTATTAAGCATCAATATCATGACATTTGTAGATACGAATTCCAACTTATATTTAATTGATGCAATGGCAGTGATGCTATTTGGGATGTACATGTCACAAAGTGGTATGATTTATAGATTTAAGCACCATCGTAAGTTTTTCTTAAATACATTCCTTATTTGCTTAGCAGCTATTATTGTTTTAATCGGAATAAAGTATATTGGTTCTAATTTATCATGGATGAATATAGAAGACTTAGTCACACCATTCCAAACGCTCATTTACTTCATAATACTATTATTCATTACTGATAAAGAGAGTGTTCAACGTCTTTTAGTACCTTTTGAAAAGTTAGGTAAAACAGCGTTTACGAATTTTATGGCTCAAATGTTATTACTATATTTCTTTATAAGATTTGTGTTCCCATATAATCATCCAACACCAATTCAATCAATCTGTATTGCGCTACCTATCCTCATAATAAGTATGTTAGTGACACATTGGTGGCTTAAACGTTATCGTCAAGGCCCTCTTGAAGCGTTGTGGCGTAAATGGACCTATAAAAATGTACCTAAGAAAGTAAAAAGTCGCTAAAAAAACTAATTCATACAGTCCCTATGAAGAATAGTGTTTCATAAACCTTTCAATGTGTAATAGGTTAATTAATAAGAGAATTAAGGGGGAATAAAAATGACTGAAGAAAAAGGTTGCGTGAAGTGTGGTCATACGGAAATAGAAGAAGGAACACTATCTGCTACAGGATCAGGTTTATCGAAAATGTTTGATGTTCAGCACAATAACTTTAAAACA
The DNA here is from genome assembly GCF_001808345.1 of Staphylococcus sp. HMSC06C11. Classification (NCBI taxonomy): domain Bacteria; kingdom Bacillati; phylum Bacillota; class Bacilli; order Caryophanales; family Staphylococcaceae; genus Staphylococcus; species Staphylococcus sp. HMSC06C11. The sequence continues at coordinate 44,620 of NZ_KV793032.1, read as the reverse complement.
ATCACATGTACGAATTGTGGTTATACCGAGTTTTACAAAGAAAGTGCTAACCGTGCAAGTGACTTCATAGACTTATTCTTTGGGGGATAATCATTTTTTTGAATCCAAATCTCATGCGTTATTAATTAAAATTCATTTTTTACCAAATATCTTTAAACAGATTTGTATCATTCATAGTAAAGAATTAGTAAACTAAATAAGCATACTATAAAATGAGCTGAAATAACGCTCATTTTTTATTTTACATAAAGTGAGGGGGCTTCTAATGACATCTGAGTATAAAAAGGGAATATTTTTTGCGTTAGGTGCTTACGTTTTATGGGGGATACTCCCTATTTATTGGGAACTTATAGATCATATTGGTGCATTTGAAATTCTTGCTTTTAGAATTATTTTCTCAATGATATTTATGATTCTTCTGCTTGTAGTAGGGCGCAAACAACGAGAGGCGTTCCTTAGAGATGTGAATCAATTATTTACACATCCTGTACAACTTGTAGCAATTATTGTAGCGGGATATGTAATCACGATAAATTGGGGAACTTTTATTTGGGCAGTAACAAATGGGCATGTACTTCAATCAAGTTTAGGTTATTATATTAATCCACTTGTCAGTATCGTGCTAGCGCTCATTTTCTTAAAAGAGAGATTTAACAAATTTGAATGGTTAGCCATCATCTTTGCATTAATCGGTGTACTCTATATGACTATTAAAATAGGGGAATTTCCATTCGTATCTATCATGCTCGCCTTATCATTTGGTTTGTATGGACTCCTTAAAAAGATTGTACATATCGATGCGATTAGCAGTATAGCGATAGAATGTATTGTCACTGCGCCAGCGGGAATAATTTATGTTATCTACTTATGGCAACAACATCACATGACGTTTGGATTTAATATGTCGTCATTTTGGCTTGTCTTCTCAGGGGCAGTAACAGCAATCCCACTAATATTGTTCTCAGCAGGAGCGAAACGTATACCATTATCACTTACAGGTTTTATTCAGTATGTAGGACCAACAATTATGTTTATTCTCGGCATTTTCGTCTTTAAAGAAAAGTTTGATGTCCATCAATTAATTACATTTATATTTATATGGATTGGAATTATTCTATATAGTATTTCGCAATATATGAATATTAAGAGAAATCCAATTGCGAAATAAACGCTTCGTTAAAAAGTATATTAAATAAGAAAAGAATCGCTCATTTGAGCGATTCTTTTTTATCATGTTCAAAAATTACATCATTCCAATTAATTTCATCCATAATGAACCTAATCCAATCCAAATAATAAAGTAAACGATACCGAGTACAAGGTTCATAAGCCACCAACGTTTCTGTGATACATAGCCAGAAGCATAAAGAATTGGTGCTGGACCACTACTATAGTGCGTAGTTGAGGCTAGTAAATTACCGAAGAAACCTAACATCAATGCACTGAATAACGGTGGCGCACCAGCTGCTACTGCAACGCCAAGTAACGCGGCATACATGGCACTGACATGTGCAGTTGCACTCGCAAATAAATAGTGTGAGTAGAAGAAAAATAGAATGAGTAAAACTAACACGATTGGCCAACTAAAGCCACCTAAACTATGTGCGATGAGTTTACTTAACCAAGGAATAAATCCTAATTTATTTAATTGATCTGCCATTAATACGAGTACCGAGAACCAAACAAGTGTATTCCAGGCACCTGTTTCATTTAATATATCTTTCCAATTTAATACGCCTGTAAGTAAGAGAAGAGATAACGCGATAAAGGCTGTTAACGTCGCATCAATATTGATAAAGCTACCAGTTATCCAAAGTATTAACGCTACGATAAAAATCCCAATCATAAATTTCTCAGCTAATGAAATTTTGCCCATTTCTTCTAATTGATCAGTAGCCCACTTTTTAGCGTTAGGTGTTTCTTTAACAGTTGGAGGGTACATTTTATAAATAATGAATGGGACAACTATTAGTGAAATAAGACCAGGAACGATAGCTGCAACAAACCAATTCATCCAGGTAATATGAACATGAGCGGTCTTCTCAGCTAAACTTTGAGCGATAGGGTTACCTGCCATTGCAGTTAAGAACATAGCTGCCGTAATAAGGTTACCTTGGAACTCTGTAAATATTAAAAATGCACCCATCTTTCTCTCAGTGCCGTCTTTAGGTGTTGAACCAAATGATTCTGAGAGAGATTTAATGATAGGGAACATTATTCCACCTGCACGAGCAGTGTTACTAGGTGTTGCTGGTGCTAAAATTAAATCTACACCTACAAGGGAATAAGCAAGACCTAGCGTCTTCTTACCAAATAATTTTACGAATTGAAGCGCAATACGTCGGCCGAGTCCTGTTTTAACAAACCCTCTTGAAATGAAAAAGGCCATAGCGATAAGCCAGATACTACTATTACCAAAACCTTCAACAGCTGATTTTGTATCCATGATGCCAACGAGTACCATAATCGTAAAGCCAATGATAGATACAGCACCGATTGTCATAGGTTGCGTGATACATGCGATAATTGTAGCCACAAAAATTGCAAACATATACCAAGCTTGGTCATTTAAAGCATCAGGTTTAAAAGGGGTGAGTGCCCAAATAATCAATCCTACAACAATTGGAAGTATGAATTTACGATATTTAACCGTATTCTCCATCGTCACTTTCCTTCTTTCTATCTCAAATTAAACTTTTTACATTTCAATCATAGTCTTCTGTAAATGAGATGTACAGACCTAAAAGAATATTAATGAGAAAGATTATCAATAAAATCACTATACTTGTGAAAATCAAAAAATCCGATAGCTTAATTATTTAGCTATCGGATGAATACCATTATTGTTCAGCTTTTAAAACACGAGTCATTTCTTCAATTTTACCTGCATGTAATGGGATGTGTAATGCATTAAGCACTAAAAGTTCTTCTAATGTTTTACAACCTGCGATAGGCTGGTCAATTTCTTTTTTGAGCTCTTTATCAGTTAAATGTGTAGCTCTTTCAGGTAACGTTTTAATGTCATTTAAAATGCTTTCGATTGAAGGAACTTCATCATATCCCCAATCTGATGGCTTAGTTCCAGTTCCGAACAATTTACTATATTTATCAACATCAATAACTTCTTGATTACCCATTGCGAGTGCTTCTTCAAACACAGTTAGTACGTGACCATATTGCCAATGTAGTGTATTTGGGAAGACACTGTCATCTTTATCTAATACTTTCATAACATCCCATTTATCATAAACATCTCTAATATAACTTACACCAAAGTCTATAACGTCATAAACAGTTTTAGTCATTTTATACACCCTTTCAAGTGATTTCTAAAAAAATTGCTTGCAACATGTGTCTACCCGCTTTTAAAAATGACTACGCATATAATAACGAAGCTATTTGAATTCATATGTAGACTTTGTTTATTATAAAAGTAAACAAAAGGAATATAGGTGAAATGATGTATAAATACTTTAAGAGAAATCGTTTCTCAACGAAAAGTTCTGATATTAAAGATGATTCTGGAAAAATAGTCGGTACCATTCAGAAAAAATTTAATAATATTTTTCAACGGTTGGTTAGTTTTTTTACATTAGGTTTTAAATTTAATCGATTCGTAATTTATGATCATAATGGTGATGTAAAAGCGAGTGTCAAAGTAAAAACGATAATGGCGCAAAAGCGTTTTGATGTTACATATGTTTCAAATAACGGGGAATCACAAGTTTTATTTGATAAGCAAAGTAATGGTCGTGGAGAAACTTATGGAATATTGAAATTTGATGGTAGAATCCTCAATATTCATTCAGACGTGAATAAATATACAGTGATAAAAGATTTTAAACAAGATAAAGAAATCGCAAGTTGGAAACAAAATGGTGACTATGCATATGTTGAGGGGAAAAGTGAGTTATATGAAAAGAATCATTTATTATTTATATTAATTTTGCATTCTTTCGCGAATGTTCATGTATCGCACAGTATTCTGAATCCATTTAATCCAGATACTACTGGCTCCCCAATTATATAGGATGGGTGAAAATTAGTACCATGAGTAGTTTGATTTTGGTGGGGGCTTAGCCTATTCAGGCTTGGTTGTAGAGTGGAACGTACCTACCGCTTAAAGATAATCTAAAATGTAAATAGCGATGAAGGCCATCATAAAAATAGGCATTCATCGCTTATTTTAATATCATAAATACAATTAGTGCGTCTCACCCATAGCAACTTTAATATCTTCTTCTCGTGATATCGCCTTGATAGCAGAGGTTAATCCTTTCGTGATTGTATCGATAGACATTGATGGTTTCTCAGGTTTATCAGTAACTTGTTCTGGAATGTAAGGTACATGAATAAAACCAAACAGTAAGTCTGGATAAGACATATCTGCTAAATAACCTAGTTGATATAATATATGATTACATACAAACGTACCCGCAGTATTTGATAATCTGGCAGGTACTCCTGCTCTTTTAATAGCTTCTACCATTTTTTTAACAGGTAAATTTGAGAAATAAGCCGGCGCGCCGTCTTCTTTTATTACTTTATCAATAGGTTGGTTGCCTTTATTATCTGGAATACGAGCATCATCAATGTTTATCCCTACGCGCTCAGGTGTAATTTCGAAACGACCTCCAGCTTGACCAATTGCTAGAACAACGTCATAAGTGTCTTCTTTTAACGCTTTACAGATTACGTTTTTAGATTCATGAAAGACGGTGGGAATTTCTAATTTAGTGATGACATGTTCGCCGATGTGCGTATCAAGACGATGTACGGCTTCTAAAGCAGGATTTGTGGATTCGCCATCAAATGCATCAAACGCAGTTACTAATATTTTCAAACTCAACGCCTCACTCTCAAATTCAATCATTTAGTTCCATTTTAAAATGATTTTTCACATAAAAACAACTCCGCTACACCTATGTAAGGATAGCGAAGTTGGCATATAAACACTTCAATGATGACTTAAGCGTGGGCATGCTCAGGAACGTCTTTAAAGTTCTCTAGGCGACGATTCCATTCTTCATTACTGATATCATGTTTTGCAACATAACGATTACGTTCATGTTTCGCACAGTCGTATGAGCATGCGCCTAAGTATTTTTCTTCATTTTCTTCAGATACAAGGATTTGTTTATTACATTCTGGGTTAGCACAGTTGATGTAACGTTCACATGGTGTACCATCGAAATGCTCTTTACCAATAACTGTTTTCTCAACTTGGTTAACATCTACACTTATACGTTCATCGAAAACGTACATTTTACCATCCCAGTATTCACCCTTAGTTTCAGGGTCTTTACCGTAAGTCGCAATGCCGCCATGTAGTTGGCCTACATTTTCGAAGCCTTCTTTAACTAACCAGCCAGAGAATTTCTCACAACGGATACCACCAGTACAATATGTCACGATATTTTTACCATCTAATTGATCTTTATTGTTGCGAATCCAATCTGGTAAATCACGGAAACGTGTAATATCAGGACGAATTGCACCACGGAAGTGTCCTAAGTCGAATTCGTAGTCGTTACGTGCATCTAAAATAACAGTATCTTTATCTTCTAAAGCTTCTTTAAATTCTTTAGGTGAATAATATTTACCTGTAGTTACGCGTGGATCTACATCATCTTCTAAACCTAAAGCAACGATTTCTGTTCTAGGTCGAACGTGCATTTTCTTGAATGCATGACCTTCAGCTTCATCAATTTTGAATGTTAAATCAGCGAAACGTTCATCCGCATGCATATGTTCGATATATTTATCTGTGTCTTCTTTTGTACCAGATAAAGTACCATTAATGCCTTCTGTAGAAACTAAGATTCTACCTTTTAAATTATTTTCTTTACAGAATTCTAAGTGCTCTGACGCAAATGTTTCTGGGTCATCAATTGTTACGTATTTATAGTATAAAAGTACTCTATAATCCATTCTTACATTCTCCTCTTTTATTTCTTCTCTATATATGGGGCGATGATTTATAAATATTATTTTGTAGACAAACTAACATGACATAAACAAACTGTTAGAAAATCCTTCTCAATCGAGAAGTCGAAATGCATAAAACGTTGATGAGTGGTAAAAGGGCTTGTCTAAAGTCTGATATTAATACTGTTTACATTTTTTCCATTATAACATTGTACCAAAATGATAAATAGTTTCAATATGCTAGCTTATAAATCATTATTAAAGTTGATATTTTTTGAAAATGCAATCAAATATCGCGACATTTTTTAAGAAAATAAAATATAAAAATAACCGTTATAATACCGCTCTAATGACAATTAAGTTGAGTTCTTATAAAATGGTATCAAAGTTTAAATGAGAGAAAGAGGGGATTAGACGATGGCTATTCAAGATTTACCAACTTTAAAATATACAGGGAAATCGGCAAGTGTTGCACCAATAGTGTCTGAAAATGAGTTGCAAACAGTGACTGCAGAACCTTGGGTTAAAATTTCGGATAGAGGATTACAATTAGAAGGCTTAAATTTCAATCGCGAAGGCAATTTATTCTTATTAGATGTCTTTGAAGGTAATATTTTTAAAGTGAATACATCTACCAAAGAAGTGACTCGACCATTCGTGTCTGAAAAAGCGAATCCAGCAGCTATTAAAGTTCATAAAGATGGACGTTTATTTATATGTTATTTAGGCGACTTTAAGACGACAGGTGGTATTTTCTCAACTACTGAAGAAGGCGAACAATTTGAAGAAATTGTTTCTGAATTAAGCACAGAATACTGTATTGACGATATGGTATTTGATAGTAAGGGTGGTTTCTACTTCACTGATTTCAGAGGATACTCAACAAATCCTCTAGGCGGTGTTTATTATGTATCACCAGACTTCAAGACAATTACACCAGTGATACAGAATATCTCAGTTGCAAACGGTGTCGCATTAAGTACTGATGAACGCGTATTGTGGGTGACTGAAACAACTACAAATCGTCTTCATCGTATTGAATTAGAAGAAGATGGTGTGACTATTGCACCATTTGGCGCAACGATTCCATATTACTTCACAGGTCATGAAGGGCCAGATTCATGTTGTATCGATAGTGATGATAACCTTTATGTGGCAATGTATGGTCAAGGTCGTGTCTTAGTCTTTAATAAAAAGGGTTACCCAATTGGTCAGATCCTAATGCCAGGCCGTGATGAAGGTAAAATGCTACGTTCAACGCATCCACAATTTATTCCAGGTACAAATCAATTGTTAATTTGTACAAATGATATTGAGAATAACTCTGAAGGCGGTTCAATGATTTATACGGTCAATGGATTTGCAAAAGGTCATCAAAGTTATCAGTTTCAATAGATGCAAATTTTTAAGAACAAGTTAATGATTAAAGATATAAATAAGAAGTCGGGTGATAGCCTTTCAATAAACAACCCCTCACTATAAGCGATGATAGTGAGGGGTTTAACTCATTTATAATTGTGTTTTACTATTTAAGAGATAAAATGATGGATATGTTCATTTTGTTAATCTTCTAAACTGAATTCAGCTGATGCTTCAAATTTTACTTCTTTACCTAACATTACGCCACCAGTTTCTAATGCTTGGTTGAAGCTCATGCCATATTTTTCACGGTCAATTGTACCTGTAACAATAAATCCTGTTACTTGTGAACCGTTCATTGGATTTTTACTAATACCATTAAATTCAACATCGAAAGTTTCTTCGTGTGTTTCACCTTTAATAGTTAAATCGCCCGTTACTTTGTTCTCTGAAATTTCTTTTGTTTCAAATGTCCATTTGTCGTTTTCATCTGTTGCGAAGAAGTCACCAGATTTCAAGTGATTATCTCTATCTTCATTTTGCGTGTCGACTGAGCTTGGAATGATAGTTGCAGTTGCTTTAAGTGAACTTAAGTCGTTAATATCTCCATCTAATTGAATATCATATTGGGAGAAAGTACCTTTCACTTTAGATACCATTAAATGTTTGATTTGGAATTGAATATCACTATGTGCTTGATCAAATGTGAATTGAGTCATGATTACATTACCCCTTTTTCATAAGTTTTTAAGTATAATAATTATACCTGATATAATTATTATAACATCGTTTGCTCAAGTTGCAATCAATAAGTTCTCAATATACTCATTTTTGAAAAATAACTTCTATTAAACATTTACCCATTTTGAGTCATTGTTAGCTGTTATTTTTATAAAAAGAGATGTGTAAAACTTTATTATCTAGGGAATATTCGTTGTGATAAACAATTTCTAAAGAGGTGAAGAAATATGAAAGATATCTCAAGAGGTATCAATCATATTGGTTTAACTGTACCGGATATAGAGGAAGCCACTGAATTCTTCAAAAAGGGTTTAGACGGAAAGATTGCCTATGATAGTCAAAGAAAAGATGAGAAACCACGTGGTGGTAAAGATGTAGAAAAAATATTGGGCATGAGTAAAGGTGCTCAAATCGTACATAAACGGATGATGGTATTTGGGAATGGTCCAAATATTGAGATGTTTGAATTCCAAAATGCAAAGCAACGAAAACCTGAAGCACTTCAAGATATTGGTTATACACATTTATCGTTTTATGTAGATGACTTTGAAGTGGCTGTAGCCAAAGTAAGATCAGCCGGTGGAGAACTTATTTCTGAGCCTCATAGTAATACGAGATATGAAGACACCGAAGGGAATCAAACAGTATATGTTAAAACACCATGGGGAAGTCTCATTGAATTACAAACCGTTCCAAATGGATTTTATTATCCTCCAGATAATGAAGCGGAACTCTTTACGCCAAGTGAATAATATGTATTAATTTTAACTTTTTATTATGTGAAACTGAGATAGTTCATCTGTCTCAGTTTATTTTTATAAAAAATAATTTTATAGATAGTAAAAGAATGAGTGTGTATAACTAGTGATTATCAAACTATACATAAAAACCCCCTTCAAAGTGGCTCTCTTTGAAGGGGGTAGGGGAAATAAGGTTAATTTAGTTTCAACTTTTTGTTACTTCTAACTTTTACAATATTTATTAAGGGTTTTGGGGTCAGGGGAGAGCCCCAAGTAAGGACTTTAATATTTTATATTTTACAGGGAAAGGGTTAATTATTTAGATTCATAATAATTTAATTCTAAATCTTTTGATGTTTGTTTACGAGTTTCTCTCATTAATTGAACATCATTTATAAGTGATTGACCATATGAAGGAATCATATTTTGTAATTTAGGTTTCCATTCATTTTCGTAGTCAGCGAAGTTTCGTTCTAGAACTTCTAACGCTACAGAAACTGAAGTTGATGCTCCTGGTGATTCTCCTAATAATGCAATAACTGAGTGATCTTCAGAGTTCACAACTTCTGTACCGAATTGAATGAATCCTTTACCGTGCTCAGGCGTATCTTTGATAACTTGAACACGTTTACCTGCAGTGTATAATTGCCAATCTTCGTCACGAGCTTCAGGGTAGAACGTGCGTAAGTGGTTCATACAACCTTCTTTTGTCATCAATACTTGGTCGATTGAATACTTGATTAAAGGTAAATTTTTAACTGCAGATGCAAGTAGTGTTGTAATGTTGTATGGTTTTACAGATTTAAATAAATCTAAGTTAGAACCATTTTTTAAGAATTTAGGACCGATATTCGCAAACGGACCAAATAATAATGTTCTTTCACCATCAATATAACGCGTATCAAGATGAGGTACAGTCATTGGTGGTGTGCCTGGTGGTTCTTTACCATATACTTTAACGTCGTGTTCATTAATGACTTCAGGGTTAGTACAAATTAAGAACTGACCGCTAATAGGGAATCCACCAAGGTGTTTGCTTTCAGGGATACCAGTTTTTTGTAATAGTGGAATAGCGCCACCACCAGCACCTATAAAGACGTAATCCGCGAATACAGTTTCCTCTGAACCATTGTTACGGTTTCTTACTTTCACTTCCCAGATGCCGTCTTGACGTCGGTTGAAATCAATGACTTCATGATTATATTGAACATCGGCATTAGGATGTTGCTCAATATTTTTAGCCATTTTACGTGTTAACTCACCATAGTTAACATCGGTACCTTCGTCAATTTTGCTAGCTGCCATGATTTCATTGCCAGTACGACCTTTCATCATCAATGGCATCCATTTTCTCATTTCTTCGATATCTTCCGTATATTCGATGTTGTCAAACATAGGGAAGTTACGCATCGCTTCGTAACGGTCTTTTAAGAATTCAACGTTATTCTTACCTCTTACGAAACTAATGTGAGGAAGTGGATTAATAAATTCTCTAGGGTTATCAATGTTGCCACTTTTCACAAGGTGTCCCCAGAATTGCTTAGAAATCTCAAATTGTTCATTGATTTCTTTCGCTTTTTCTATATCAATTGAACCATCCGGTTGTTGAACTGTATAGTTCAGTTCGCATAACGCAGCATGTCCAGTACCGGCATTGTTTCTTTCGTTAGAACTTTCAATACCTGGACGATCTAAACGTTCATAGAGTTTGATGTTCCAATTAGGTTCTAATTCTTTAATCATAGAACCGAATGTCGTACTTAAGACACCAGCGCCAATAATAACTATGTTTTTTGACTCATTGTTAGCCATTTTTTGCTCACCTTTCTTAAAACAGAACTCGTGCAAAAATAATTAAATTATTGCGCTGAGTCTTATTATAATTGCTAACAATCTATAACAAAAATACATATTTTCAATAATACCTATTCCATTTTGTAATAATTTAGACATAATATGCTCATTGATTAGACACAAATTAGGAGTAGAACTTGAATTTAATCATATGTCCTACTCCTAATAAATGAGAAGATGGCTACCATAAGTTGGAGCCCCGTCAGCAAGAAGGGCTAGAATTGAAAGAAGCTTGATATAAGCACATTTTCAGTACAACCATCTACAGCATATATATTAAAAAATAAGACTGCGACAATCATTTATGCACAGCCTCAAATTTTATTCATTAATGCATGAGAGAGTATGATTAATAACTCTTCTATTGGTTTACTACTTTCATCTAAAATATGGAAGCTCACTTGTCCTTCATTTTTAGCCCAATGAGATAGTTTTTCATTCTCATAATTCGTAATAGTACATGTTTCTGGGCTCGTCTTTTTAATAAAATAATCTTCATTATCATAAGTGAATTTAACCGGTTTGTTCACCAATGTGAACTCTTTCATCTCAATATGAGTACCTCTGTAATTACAATGAATCTCTCTAAAGTTTCTAAAATTTGGAATACATTTAGAAGTAAATATTACATTTTTCTCTAAATCCCTAACGACATAAGAGGTATATATTCCTGCTTGAGGAATAATAATGTCTAATCCTTTAATAAAGGGGTTAGGGTACGATTTACGTATGTATAAATAGGGATTCCCATCGTCATACATCGTTTTCCATCTCGTATCAAAGTAATTGCTGAGTGTATAAGTAATCATCCTTCATCAACCTTCGATTTGTAAATTTTCATTATAAATATATTCCCTATTTTTAGGAAAATAAAAACTAAAATCATAAATTTTTTTAAATTAAATAGATCTAAATAAAATAAAACACTATACGAGATAGTTTAACGAGCGTGGCTATGTCGTCGCATAGAGTTTTAATGTGTAAATGAGTTAGCTAAAAATTTCTCATTAAGTCATACATTTGTAGGTGAGGGTGTGAGGCTTAGGTTTGTCTGAGGTAAGACATCCTGCATGCTAGCTCAACGTTGAATTTATGACTAGTTTTAAATAAAAGGTAGAAAAAAGGGTATATGCTAAAAAGTCAGTAATAAACAAATTGAGGTGGTGAGTATATGTTAGAAACCGATAGACTTTACTTATTAAAACCAGATATTGAGCATCTTGATGCGCTTTTCCAACTACATACGAATAATGAATCAACAAAATACACTCCTAAAGGTATACACGAGAACAAAGATATTACTAAAGGATTTATAAAAGGTTGGAGAAGACATTGGGAAGAAAATGACTTTGGATACTTTATGTTAATAGCCAAAGATACTGGAGAATTAGTAGGGATGAGTGGTTTTGAATACCGCACCATTAATTATCAATTATTCTTAAACTTGTATTATAGACTTTTTCCAAAATATACAGGTGAAGGATTAGCTACTGAAGCAATCGAAATGATATCACGATGGATGAAACAATTTGATGCAGTAACACCAAAACTTATACGAACGAATCAAGTCAATGAATCTTCTATTAAGCTTGCCGAACGTTTAGGATATGAATTAAATGATACGTGGAATAATATTATAAATGATGGGGATCGTTGTTATTTTAAGCAACAGTTAAATGTTCCTTTGTAAATATTTACGTTATTGAGTGAGATAATTTTTATCTCGCTCTTTTTTTATGCGTATTCAAATCATTGTTTAGTCAGCCTGATACATAGATATATGTTTAAACTCATTATTCGTTTGAACTCTTAAAGTGAATATAAAGCGATAGTTTTTTATATTAACATTAAATCAAAATAAAATTAAGATATATTTAATAATATTGTACACCCCATTAATGTTATATTGATTATTGTATGATGATATTAATTTGAGGGATAAGATAATGAGAAAGACTTTATATTTATTTTTTGTTTCTATTGTGTTGATGGTATTCATTTTAGAAGGATGCTCAAAACAGAAAGATTCTCACACTGAAGATAGTGAAAATGAAAATATGTATGCAAGTCATCAATCAAAAATGACTAAAGATTGGCAAACATACGATGGTGAAATATACCATATCTTTTATCATCCACTTATTACTGACGCTAAAGTGGCATTTTCGGGGAGCCCACAAGAAGCCAAAGGTAATAACGACTGGATGATTACAGCTAACGAATTTAAAAAATCTCTAGAAGAGTTACATAAAAGAAATTATATTTTAATTGATCCACACGATGCTTATGATTTAAAAGCAAAAACGATAAATAAGAAGAAGTTAAAATTACCTAAAGGTAAAAAACCATTAATACTATCTATCGACGACATGAACTATTATGAGTACATGCGTGGAAAAGGGTATGCCGACAGATTAGTTTTAGATAAAAACAAACATGTTGTATCAGAAACGAAGCAAAAGAATGGCAAAGTAACACATTCTAAAGACGATGATATCGTTCCAATATTAAATGACTTTGTTAAAAAACACCCTGATTTCTCTTTAAATGGACAAAAAGGTGTAGTTGCATTAACAGGATATAATGGCGTTTTAGGATATCGTACAAATGAAACAGATAGTAAGCATTATAAGGACCGTAAAGCTAAAGCAACAGAAGTAGCTGATGCTATGAAAAGAGATGGTTGGACATTTGCCAGTCATTCATATGGACATATTAATTTTGAACAATCATCTTATGAAGGAATTGTTAAAGATACAAAACGTTGGGAGAAAGAAGTGACACCAATTATAGGTAAAACTGATTTATTTATTTTCCCCCATGGTGCACAAGATAGAGATACGCCAGCATATAACTATCTGATTAAAGAAGGTCACTTTAAATATTTGGCTGGAGTAGGACCTAATAACTTTACCGATGTTGAACCAGATAATGTATATCAAGATAGAGTTGCAGTAGATGGTCTGAACTTATACGATTTTAAAGATAAATTAAAGCCTTTTATGAATCCTGAGAAGGTTTATGATAAACAAGATCGCAGTTACTTTAAAGGGAATAAAGATTATCAACAAGAATAAATATTCGTTAATAAGATGAAGTTATGCGAATTATTTACTTTCATAATTTCATTCAGATAATTACTCATAACAAGTAAACAGGCTAAGACATTAACGTTATGTCCTAGCCTGTTTTACATATGCGCGTGTATTCGGTATTTTTGAAAAGTTGAGTAAAACTTGATATAAGTATATGTAAAGTACATAAACTAACAAGAATATTAGAAAAATGAAATCAGGTGATACGATGTTTCGAAGAATACTATATATAACAGGCACGATAGGATTAACATCATTACTTTTAACTTCTCAAAGTTATGCAGTAGAAAAGCTCACACCTCTAGTCAATAAAGAAGAAAATGCTAATATTTCAACTCAATATGAACCTCAATCACTCACGCTCACTACAAAACAAGGTCAAATTTTATACAATTACAACGAAAATAAAAAAGTAGATCCTGCCTCTTTAACTAAAATGATGACAATGTATTTAACATTGGATGCAGTTAAATCAGGAAAAATACATATGAAAGATAAAATAAAAATCACATCTAAACAAGCGCAATTATCTCAAAAGTCTAACCTTTCTTCGGTACCGTTAAAAGCAGGACAAACATATACTGTTAAAGATATATTGAGCCAAACAGCTTTAGCTTCAAGTAATGCTGCTGCTTTAATTCTAGGCGAAAAGGTATCAGGTTCGACTTCTACTTTTACAGATAAAATGAATCAGCAGGCTAAAACATTTCACATGAAAGACACACACTTTACAAGTCCAGCTGGAGCAGATACTGAGTTGTTAGGATCTAGCGCACCTCAAAAGTATAAGAAACAAGGGAAGACTTCCAGTACGTCTAAAGATATGAATATCATGATGTATCACATGATCAAAGAGCACCCTGAAATACTTAAAACCACACAAAATAAATCAGATACACAAAAAGGACAATCATTTGAATCTACGAATTTATCTTTGAAAGGTCAGCCGAAATATTATAAAGGGACTGACGGACTCAAGACTGGTACGAGTGATTCCGGATATAGTTTAGCTTTAACCAATAAGCAACATGGTTTGAGATTAAATGAGACGATTTTAGATGTTACACCATATCCTAGTGAAACAGCTAAATTAAATCGTAATGAAATTGCGAATGATATGATGAAATATTATCGGAAGCAATATGAATATAAAAAGGTGTTATCTAAAGGTGAACATCAAATTGATGGCAAAAAATACACAGTAAAAAAAGACTTATATGACGTCGTACCTAAACATAAAAAATGGTATATTGCGATTAATGATAAAGGGAATGCTTACGTTCACTATCAACGACATTTTCTAGATGGCGCTTCTTATCCATCGGTAAAAGCTGAAAAGAAAAGTAGTGGCTTATTTGGATGGTTATCGCATTGAATAATGCGATAACTTTTTTATTGATCTACAAAAGCGCTATATTTTATTTATTACTTATGATTGCCAAAAGTGTGGTGCATTGACTATAAGACACTCGATGAACGTTCAACATGATTACGCATAGTGTCCGCACTATAATGAAAATAGCAATACGTGTCTTTAATGCCTTTTAAACTTAATAAAAGGATAGCAAGTTAAAGAAACGTATTGAAAGAGGGCATGAACCTCGGGTTGTTCCTAAAACAAATTCACCCAAAACTAGACGTAAAAAAGCCATACAAGGAAGACCTTGGATGGCTAGACATTAATGATTGAAACCTCTATTATAGTTTCTTCTGAAGATTCATAATCATTCTTGATAAATAGATGAGGGATTGCAAAACTATCTTTATATAGATGTGTTTTCAATCCCTCTCTTTTATGAATATAGTTTAGAACTTCTTTATATTTGTTTCTCTGATACCATTGATTATTTTAACTACCTCTATAGTTAACTCATCAACAGATCGTTCTTGACCTTCTTTAAGCCAAGCATAAATGATACGTAATATACCACCTGCTATAAATTCTTTATAAACTTCTAAATCAATAGTGAAACGTATACCGTGCCTTATGTCGAAATTAACTTGTCTCTCTACACCTTTATAAAGTTGCGTATAGACGATACGTGTCACTTCATCATAATACGATATAGTAAAGATACTTTGAATCGTTTCTCGATTTTCAATTAAAAAATAAAGCGTATCTCTAACGATATTTTCAAAATATGATTTAGGCTGTTTGACTAATAAACTCTCTGAATGAGATTCATGCAAACTATTGGAAAAGTTGGCTAAGACTTGGTTTAATAAATCGTATTTATCACTATAGTGACGATAAAAAGTAGAGCGTCGTACCATAGCACGATCACACAAATCTTGAACTGTAATCTGACTAAAATTTTTAGTTTTAAGTAATTCTAAAAATGAATCCATTAGAGCACGTTGTGTCTTCTTAACACGTAAATCATTGCTATTCATTATTGTTCACCTCATTAATCGGACACTTCAAAATCTGTGTGACTTAAGCGACATTTTTTGTATTTTGGCTACTCAATAAAATTGAAGCCGATGTATAATTATTGTTAGTTAAAGTCTCTGACTTATTAATTAACTAAAGTATAGTTATAGTTTACTACTATTATATGTGATAACAAAATATATAATTTAGTTATACAAATATTTATTCGTAATTAGAGAAGGGTTGTTAAAATATAAGAAGGAGATTTTAAATGATCAAGTCAGTATTCACTTGGCTTTTATGGGAAAGCATTTAATCGAGAGGGAATCATGACGAACATAATTATTCATCATGATTTCCTCTTAATTTTCACCTTTAGTATGATAGTTATGCACGCCATCAAGTAGGGTCACCATTTCTTTAGTTAACTCATTGATCGAACGTTCTTGACCATCTTGAATCCAAGCATACATTGTTCTCAATATTCCCCCGGTTATAAATTCAGCAAGTATTTCTATATCGACATCGAACTCAACGCCGTGCTGTATTTCAAACTGTATTTGTGCTTTCATCCCTTCATATAATTGTTTGAATATAATATCGGTCACTTCATCATAAAGCGCTAATGTTAATACATTTTGAACAATAGACTTATGATTATATAGATATTGTAATGATTCGTGAATGACCTTTTCGAAATGAGCTCTAGGATTCTCAGGGTTTAATGTTGAGAAATGCTTCTCTCTTACTCTGAAAATTAATTTTCGTATTAATAACTTAAGCAAATCGTATTTATCATCAAAACGTCGGTAAAACGTTGAACGTCTTACGAGAGCTTTATCGCACAAATCTTGCACTGTTATTTGATTGAACTCTTTTGTTCTTAAAGTTTCAAATAAAGCATCTAATAGAGCTTTTTCTGTTTTTTCTACACGCAAATCTTTACTCTTCATTATACACCTCTAAAAAGAGACATTTTTGATTAAATGTCACATAAGTATCAGATAGCTTAATTTGGATATACATTGTTTGAATTTAAGTTGGTATAATAACTTTTGTAATAATAATTTAATTAACATGTTCAAAGCAATGGTATTACTATGTAAGCCATACTAACTCATTTAATTGGGCTTTGTGGGTTAGTATGTTTTGTGTGGTAATTAGAGTATACTTTTTTATTTTTCTCAAAATCACTTAAACAGCTTAATTGCTGTATCCCTAAATTTTTGTGTATTAATGTAGTCAAGTATCTCTAGTTATTGCGTGTGTAAAGCAAAATGCTGATCGTTATCGATTGGTATTTTGCTTTTTTTGTGGATTTTTAAAAAATGTATCGGTGAAAGTTTTAATATTTATAAGTATTTAATAAATATATGTATAACTACTTTTAGAATAATATATCCAGTAGATTCAAACAAGGCGAATCGTCCCTTTGACCACATATTTCACAGGTTTTTTTAAAATTAATATTTTACTCAAGTGCAGAAGGAATACATCATTATAAAAATGTTCACTTGATGAACGACAATATATTAAACAATAGTAAATTTGAAAAATTTAGATATAGAATAAAATTTTAGCTCGACGTTGATTAGATGATAAATCATCGCCGAGCTTTTTCAGTTAAAGGATATATCTTTTTAAGTGTTTAGCGGTTACTGAATTTTTAATATTTAAAAGTCCCGCAGGCTGACCACTATACAATAGTTGTCCACCTTTATCTCCAGCATAAGGGCCTATATCGATAAACCAGTCAGCTTGTGTCATCATCGTTAAATTATGTTCGATAAGAATAACCGTGTTATGATCGTCAATTAAATGATTGAAGCAATCAATCAGTACAGGTAAATCATCTTCATGAAGCCCCGTCGTTGGTTCATCAAAAATAAAAATATAATCGTGTACATCTTCAGTTAAATAGCGACTTAGTTTAACGCGTTGAATTTCACCGCCTGACAATGTATCTAAAGATTGTCCTAATGTCATATATTGAAGTCCTGTGTTAGCCAACGCTTGAAGCGGACGAGTGATACTGTCTTGACCTTCAAATTGAGAGATGGCTTCACTTACAGTAAGGGCAAGTATATCTGCGATAGAATATCCCTCTACCTTCGCCTGTAATACTTCAGGGCGATATCTTGTGCCACCACACATCTCACACACTTGAGAAAAGTCTGGCATAAATGCGAGTTCGGTCTTAAGTACGCCTTTACCATTACATTCAGGGCAAGCGCCCTCAGAATTATAGCTAAACATACTTTTCTTCATACCAGTATGTTGACTAAAGAAACTTCTTACCTCATCGAAGATATCTAAGTATGTGAGTAAATTAGAGCGATTCGATGCGTGAGGCGGTTTCTGATCGATGAAGATAGCACGTTGCTCTTGTTCAAAGGCTGCTGAGATAAGGGAACTCTTACCTGAGCCAGCCACACCAGTAACTACGGTCATCGCATGTTTTGGTAATTGAGTTGAAATATGATTTAAATTGTTACGTGAAATATTCTCAATATTAAACATGTCATGAGTTGCTCTAGGATGGTCTTTAAGTTGATGTGTTCTGTTTAAAGCTTGACCTGTGCTCGTCTGAGATGTGAGAAGGTCTTGATAACTTCCTTCAAACATAATCTCTCCACCATCTTTGCCTGCATTCGGACCTATATCAATAATGTGGTCAGCCGTTTGAATAACATCAGGGTCGTGTTCAACAACGATCACCGTATTACCTTTTTGTTTAAGTGATTCAATCATGTCATTAATTCTCTGAATATCTTCTGGGTGAAGTCCTACACTCGGTTCATCGATGATGTAAACTAAATCACTTAATGGACTATTTAAATGGCGAATAAGTTTTATCCGTTGAGATTCGCCACCGGAAAGCGTTGTCGTTTCACGAGATAACGTTAGGTAATTCAAACCTATATAGCTTAATGCTTGTAGTTGTTGTTTTAAAGGTTCGATAATCACTTTTGCTGTGTTTGAATCTATTTTTTCTAGAAAATGAACAGCCTCATCAATGGGTAAATCTGTAAATTCAGCAATGTTTAAGCCATTGATTTTACAACTCAACACTTTATCATTAAGCCTTTTACCATGACATGAAGGGCAATCATGCTTAGTAACGACTCGATCAATATCAGCTTTGAAGCGTTTCTTCTCAAAGTTATCATTTAGTAAGAAAGAGCGTCTGAAACGATGAATTAGACCTTCAAATTTAGCTGTTCTAGGCCAATTTGATGGCGGATTCTTCAACTTTGTAGGTTCTGTATATAAAAAAGTATCCAATTCTTCTTTTGTATAATCTTTTAACTTTTTATCATTATCAAATAGACCTGTATAAAGATATCTTTTACCTCGCCAACTATCGGGTCTAAACGACGGGAATTTAATGGCATCTTCATTGAGCGATTTATCAAAATCAAGTAACTCATTTAAATCAATGTCTTCAACATAACCTAATCCTGAACATGTTTCACACATACCTTTCGGATTATTAAATGAGAAAATATCAGAATAACCAACAAAAGGTTCTCCTATTCTTGACCATAACAATCTCACAGAAGCATAAATATCAGAAATAGTTCCTACCGTCGAACGTGAATTACCACCTAGGCGTTTCTGATTAATAATCATTGCAACGGGAAGGTGATTGATTTGATCGACGTCTGGTTTTTCATATTGTGTGAGTTGATGTTGAACATAACTTGAGTATGTTTCATTTAATAGACGTTCAGATTCAGCAGCAATGGTATTAAATACTAGTGAAGACTTACCTGAGCCTGACCGCCCTGTAAATACAATTAATTGATGTTTCGGTATATTAACATCGATATTTTTTAAATTATTTTGTCTAGCGCCTATGATTTCAATTTGTGACATGGAATTCACCTCATTACTTAATACATACCCCAGGTACACTAAAATATTACTACTGTTCAAGTCTATCAATCGTGATATTAAGATTAAAATATTTCTTTAGAAAATACTTATAATTGTCGGACGATACCTCACATTTTTCTTTAGAACTTTGTGAAGTTAACGTAAGACTTTGATGTGTCATCGTCGCACGTCCAAATGACTGTGGTTGTGTGATTAATAGCTGCTTAACAAAGATAGAGTTTGGATTACTCTCGTTATAAATGATTTTATCGCTGAAATCTTGAATTGATTGACGCTCTAAGTAGGCGTGATATAGAGTAGTCCATTTATTATTTTTCAATTTTTGAACATGATAGCAGTCTTCTTTGTCAAAAATTGCGCGAAATTCTCCATTGATATCAGAAATACTCACTGGTTGAGACGGATGTGAAATCGAGATTGCATGTAGAGGTAAGTCACCAAACCCAACGTCTGTCACATAATAAGTATCATTTAAAATTGTGTATAAAGACATATGTGAGCCTTCTAAAGCAACACCGCCATCTGGAGTATGAACTGTTCCAGAAGCTCGATGGACATCAAAACCTTTTTTCTCTAAGTACGTTCCGAACAAGTGGTTCATTTCATAACAGAACCCACCGCGATGTTGGTTTATAACTTTGTCCAATAAATCATTAATATTAACAGAGATAGGAACTTGATTTTGAACGTTAATATTTTCAAACGGAACAGTCATCATATAACGTTCCATATAATAATCTAGCGAGGCTTTATCAATATTGTTATAACGAGAAGAATCAATATTTAAATAGCTTTCAAACTGCGATAGTTCCATATTTCATCCTCCTACAATTTTTATTTTCACACTCATCTCTATTTTAAAAAAGACACCCATTAATATGTAAGTTTATAGGTTTAATCGGCTTTATAATGCTTGATTTAATTGTGTATAATTATTGACAAAACTGCAATTATCTCGTAATATTTGTTTTAAATTAAATCGAAAAGAATAGTGTTTTGATTCTTATATACTTTTTATATAAAGAGTGTGTGAGAAAAATTTTTCATAATAATTGAAAACGCTTTCTGAACGATGGAAAGGATGGTCATTATGGAAGCTATTAAAGCGATATTTAGCAAGATCTTTGAATTATTACCACGCGCAATCGTAAATCTATTTATTTAGAAATACGCTATTGTGGAGTTCATTTTTCAAAAATAAACAAATAGAGAGGTGCTTACTATGAAAACAAGACAAAACAAGTATAGTATTCGTAAATTTAGTGTGGGGGCATCATCCATCTTAATCGCAGCTTTATTATTTATGGGTGGAGGCTCAGCACAAGCGGCCGAACAAAATCAGGAACAGGGAAATCCTGAGAAGGCAACAGCACAATCTATTGGGGATGAAAATGAAGATTCAAATGGGCAACAGGCGACAGAGGATGACGCGTCTCAATCAGCTAAAGAAACTACGTCTGAACAGCCAAATGTTGAAAAAGATAATAGCGAAAATGCTAATGATAATCAAACAAGCTTACATAATGAAAATAATCAAAACACTGAACAACAAGATTCAGAAACTGAAGAACAAAATTCAGCACAAAATACAGAACAAACGAAGTCTACTGAAGAACAAGGTAAAGAGGAACAAACTTCTGCACAAGATGCAACTCAAAATTCAACTAAGTCATCAGATGAACAAGTGGAATCTAGTGAGGATTCACAAGTAGATAATAGTAAAGAGGACGCTAACCAAGCGGACTCAAAATCTGAACAAACAGAAGAACAAACGGATGTTCAAACACAACCAACAGAAAAATCTGATGAAGATAAATCAACTCAATCTAAACCAGAAGTGAATCAAAATCAAGAAAGTGAAAAAGATTCATCTGAGACTCAAGATAATCTAAAACAAGACAATCCAAAAACTGAAGATAAAACAGAAGAAGTATCAGATTCACAAAAAGATTCACAAAAAGTCACTCAAAATAACCAACAAAAAGACGACTTATCTTCAGATAAAGAGACAACTCAATCAGACAGAGCAGTAAAAAATCAAGCTAAAGATGAAACTGAAGCTTCTCAAACTGATAAAGATCAAACTCAAACTCAAACTGCGACTGCAACTGCAACAAAACCAAAAGCATCACAACAAGATAAAGAAAATGATGCAGAAGAACAGCAAAAAGTGTCAGCGCAAGACGAAGCAACTTCAGAAGAGACTCCAGCTGAAACAGATAACCACAAAACGCAAGCATTGAGTGTAAGTGACAAAGCAAATCCTAAATCTGAGAAAGATGAATCATCTAACAATGATAAAGATTCTAAAGATGGATTAGGTACGCTTAAGAGTAATGCTGTAGCTACTACAAATAAAAAATCTAAGCAACAAACAACGAAACAACAGAAAGATCAAACAAATAAAGCGGCTAAACAAAGCCAATATAAAAATCATGATCCAATCATCTTAGTTCACGGTTTCAATGGTTTCACTGATGATATCAATCCTTCAGTGCTTGCACATTATTGGGGCGGCGATAAAATGAATATCCGTCAAGATTTAGAAGAGAATGGTTATAAATCTTATGAAGCAAGTATTAGTGCATTTGGTAGTAACTACGATCGCGCAGTTGAACTATATTACTATATTAAAGGTGGCCGTGTAGATTATGGTGCCGCACATGCTGCGAAATATGGTCATAAACGTTACGGTAAAACATATGAAGGTGTATACAAAGATTGGAAACCAGGCCAAAAAGTTCATCTTGTCGGACATAGTATGGGTGGTCAAACAATCCGTCAATTAGAAGAGTTACTAAGAAACGGAAATCCTGAAGAAGTTAAATATCAAAAAGAACATGGTGGCGAAATTTCTCCATTATATAAAGGTAATAATGACAATATGGTTTCTTCAATCACAACTTTAGGTACACCACATAATGGTACGCACGCATCAGATGAATTGGGTAATGAAGCGCTAGTACGTCAAGTTGTGTATGATTTAGGAAGAGCATTCGGTAATAAAAACTCTCGCGTAGACTTTGGATTATCACAATGGGGTCTTAAACAAAAACCAAACGAATCACGTATTGATTATGTGAAGAGAGTTCAAAAATCTAAATTATGGAAATCTAAAGATAATGGTTTCAATGATTTAACTCGTGATGGTGCGACTGACCTTAACCGTAAAACATCATTAAATCCTAATATTGTTTATAAAACATATACAGGTGAATCTACGCATAAAGGTCTATTTGGTAGACAAAAAGCAGATTTAAATCTTTTCTTCCCATTCACGGTAACTGCCAATGTTATTGGTAAAGCTAAAGAGAAAGAATGGAGAGAAAATGACGGTTTAGTATCAGTTATTTCTTCTCAACATCCATTCAATCAAAAATATGTTGAAGCTACAGACCAAAATCAAAAAGGTGTATGGCAAGTGACACCAACTAAACATGACTGGGATCATGTGGACTTTGTTGGACAAGATAGCTCAGATACAGTACGCTCAAGAGAGGAACTACAACAATTCTGGCATGGACTTGCAGATGATTTAGTTCAAAGTGAAAAACTGACATCAACTAAAAAAGCATAACGATGAAACATGAATTTTAAAAATTATTTAAAAAGGAGTGAATCCAATGACAGGTGATGCATTTCAATTAATCGGCTCATTTTTCAAAGTCTTAAAAACATTATTCTCATAATGAGATAACAGCTTTACATAAAGCCTCCCACAGAGATCCAGTTATTATATCTCTGTGGGAGGCTTTTTCAACATTAGTGTGATTTCCAACTAGGTTGATAGTTATTAAATTGTAGCTTATACGGTTGTTTGCCAATAACAAATCTAAAAATATAAAATTCTCTTAACATCATGCCAACACCAATACATATTCCGATAATCATTAACAAGGAAACCGCTAAGAAGACGACCGTGTTATCTTCAAAGATATTGGTATAAGCAAATAGTGAATCTAAGATAATTGGATGTAATAAATAGATGAAAAACGAAAATGCGCTTATCATTTGAACCGTGTTTAATAGCATCGTTTTAAAATGCGCACAAATGCCAATAAGCACAAAGAACATAATACTATTGTATAACGTAAGTGAATAAGTGAAGCTTGTTACATTCCAATAATCATCACCTGAAAGTGCTATAAATAATACATATGAACCTAAAGCTAACATAATCATGATAACGAGATATTTTTCTAAGAATGATAGGACACGTTGATAGTTATATCCTATGAAACCACCTAAAAAGAAATAAAAAATCCATCCTAATATCATCGTATTTTCACTTAAAGGATAGTAATGTTTTACAAATGTATGGAAAGCATCACTATGATTAAAGTAGTATAAAAATGTTTGTTGTACTACAAATGCTAATACTAATAATATCTTACTGTTAAACAGTTTATAATTAATTTTATAAATTAAGTAAGATAATATGAAGAATTGCATGATGATAATGATGAAATAACCGTACCATTGCCCTAATATTACATTTTCAAAAAATTGCTTTTTGAAAGAAGAAGCAGTCAATAATGATTCACTATAACTATAGAATAATCCCACTAATAAATATGGAATAAAGATATATTTGAACCGAGAAATCAAATATTGTACGCTTACAGATTTATAATTTAATGTTGTTAGCAACTGTGATAATACAATAAAACTTGGAGTTCCAAAGATAACTATATTCCGAATATAATATTGTAGAACAAGAGAACTCCCTGACAAATGTTCATGTTCTAGTGTGATTTGAGTTAATAAGTGTGTCACTATAATAATGATGCAAATAAAAGTACGTAAATATACTAATTCAAGTCTATTTTTATTCATGGAAACCGTCCCATTTCTTAATTAAAGTTTCGAATGCGTCGTTACTTACTAAAATACGTGGAATTTTATAATTATTATCATGAGGAGTGACTGCTTGCTCCTTCAATGTAAATCCGTATTTCATACCTGCATCTTTAGAAGCTTGAATTTTACTATTATTGATTAGACCGTAGGGGTAAGCAATGGCATGTTGTGTTTTACCAAACTTCGATTTTAGTTCATCTTCACTTACTTCAATGTCTTTAATAGCAGACACATTAGACGCCTCTAGAAATTTAGATTTATTTCCTTTCTTAAGAGAATGTAAATCATTCGTGTGTGTTTCAAAGTCCCAAAGTCCTGAACGATACATTTTTGATAATTGAGGCTGCGTGATCATATCCAAATTATGAAAATTCTTCTCTCCAACGTGTCCTGTAATCACGAAGCCAGTTGCAGGAATTTTATATTTTTTTAGTACTGGATAAGCATTTTGATAAATTGTCTTATCCATATCATCGAAATTTATCCATACGCTACGTTTTGGAAACTTCCCTTTCTGTTTATACTTCAAAAACTCTTTCAAAGTAAGAAACTTTGCATCATGTTTCTTAAGCCACTTGATTTGTGATTCAAATTCTTTATCTGTCACACTATAATTTTTAATTTCCTTACTACTAGAGAAAATCGTAATAAAGTCATTTAACGGGTCATTTTTTCTCACTCTGTGATAGTTTAACGCTAAAGCGCTATTCTTCTTATACTTTAACTTCTTGTGGTCTTCATCGGCTTGTGCATAATGATGAAAGCTAGGTGTTACATTCGTCATTACTAACATCACTACTAAGCTAATGAAGATGAATTTGAAAGGTTTCATACTTCACGACCTTTCTTAATTTTTTGGAAAATCAAACTAAATGTGAAGAATAGGAAAATGATAATTGAAAATAATCCCATTAATTCAAAGATCTTATAAATTTCAATATTCTCCACGTTAAGAGCGATACGTATTGTTATCACACTTTCCACTTGAGAATTGATTAGCGTTCCGATATATACAATCATAACGACTACGCAATAAATCCAAAATGCACAAGATATCGCAATGAATAAGCTCTCCCTAACTATATTCAACGACGATTTTACCGTTGGATATTTCCTCTGTCTGGGCTTGACCATGTAGCATAGCCACCTTTCTTTCTTTTTAATGCTTTAGGAAATGCGAAAATGACAACGGCGGCATTGATAATCCAATAGATTGTCGGATACCAACTCACAAATATTAAACCAGCGATATTTTTCTTTTCGTAGCGACTGTCTATAAACAAAGCAACTGTAAATTGAATAATATTGATAAAGGTCATCGTAAATGATGATAGGAAAAATATTGAAAAACTATACTTCAAATATGTGTAATCTAAGAAGTTTGCTGTCATTAATAGAAATGCTAAGTACAGCAAAATCATATAAACCCAAATAATTGAAACTATTTGTTCAAACATGAGGATATAGAGCGATAATTTTTTAGATTTCATTGTTGCCCAAAAATCTCTTAATAGAACTTCATGTCCACCTTGAGCCCATCGCAAACGTTGTTTCCATAGCCCCCCAACCGTTTCAGGTACTAACATCCAACACATGGCACGTGGTTCATAATTAATACGAAAATCTGCAAGATGCAGTTTCCACGAAACAGCAATATCCTCAGTAATCATATCAGTATCCCAATAACCAACTTCTTTAAGTGCACTTTTTTTAAATAATGTAAACACTCCAGAAATAGTATTAATGGCACCAGCAAGTGATTGACTACGTTTGATACATCCAATTAAGCTTGCGTATTCTATCGTCTGAATTTTCCCCAATATAGAACTTTTATTACGTATACGTGGATTACCTGTAACAGCACCTAGTTTAGGATCTTGTTTAAAGTTATCCATCATATAATATGGCGCATCTTGATTAACGATTGTGTCTGCATCCAAACACATGACGTAATCATATGAAGAATGTTTGACGCCTTCGTTTAAAGCGTTAGCTTTTCCTCTATTTACCTGTAAATCAACAAATTTAAAGTCGTGATGTTGCTTCATCTCATAAATAATTTCAGCGGTATTATCTGAACTACCATCATTTATGATGATGATTTCTTTTTTTGGATAGTTGAGAGCCAACACATTTGAGAGTGTATCTCTAACAGTTTCGCTCTCGTTGTAACAGGCCAGCAAGAAAGAGATACCTTCAATCTGGTCCTTGTTTTTAGAGATTACTTTCTTCTTACTAAAAGGAAATTCTTTAGTGAAAAAGTAATAAAACGCCCCAACAATCCAGTAAATGGACATAAAAATGGGGTAAAAAAGTAAAAAGTTAAAAAATTGCAACTTATCTACCTACCTTTCGTTAGTTAGGCTGTATCGCATATACTAATCGAAAGTGTTTCAATTTGCAATAGAATGTTGTTATACTTGAACAGTAATATTTGTAATTTTAACTTAATTTTCCTGTAATATAACGAATTTAAATTAAATAAGGGGGAGATTTTAGAATTGAAGAATAAGATTATTGATAATGCAATAACCTTATTTTCTGAAAAGGGGTATTACGGTACTACACTTGATGATATCGCTAAAAGTGTAAACATCAAGAAAGCGAGTTTATACTATCATTATGACAACAAAGAAGAAATTTACCGTAAAAGCGTAGAAAACTGTTTTAATTACTTTAAAACTTTCATTCTTGAGAGCAACAACGATTCTAACTACTCTATAGATGGGCTTTACCAGTTTTTATTTGAATTTATATTTGATATTGATGAAAGGTATATCAGGTTATACGTCCAATTATCCAGTGCACCAGAAGAGTTATCTTCAGAGATCCATAATCATCTCTTAGGAGTTAATGAAGTGCTAGATAGTGAAATTATAAAATATTATGATTCCTCCAATATATCTATGGGTAAAGAAGATTTTCAAAATTTGATACTCCTTTTTTTAGAGAGTTGGTATCTGAGAGCGTCCTTTTCACAAAGATTCGGGGTTACTGAAGAAAATAAGAATTGCTATAAAGACCAAGTATATTCTTTATTAAATGTGTTTATAAAAAAATAATTTTGGTAACTAGTATGTAATAAATCTCTTATTTTTATAAGGAATTGCATTGCATATTTTTTTGAAACCAAAAAATAGTTGACAATATATATAAAAATTGAGACTCTAAAGTTATAGCTAATAAAATTCGAATTTTATACAATTACTTGGAGATTTGAATAATTCAAATTTAATAAGAGTTGTTCATAAGTGTGATTTTAGTATTTCAAAATTTGATCGTGAACCTAGTTATAGTTAAGTTAAAATTATAGAGGCTTAATTAAGATTGTTAAATTCATATATAATCGAAAACAGCCTATAAACATGAGTCATAGACATTTAGTTAATAAAATTTATAATATATTTGAGCATCTACAATCGTCATTGTGGGTGCTCTTTTTTTTAATTTTTAAAAATAAAAGTTAATTAAGCAATTTAATTACAAGTCAATGATGTAAAAATATGGTAAAAATTATGTAACATAAATGAAATAATTAAAAATCTGTGATAACGTAGAATATGTAAAATTCAAAATTTCTGAAAGGGGTTACAGTTTAATGAAGAAAGTCACTTTATTAAGTAGTGCAGTATTAGCAGGTACGATTGCTTTATCAGGCGTAACAGGAGTAGCAAATGCGAGCGACTATCATCATGGCAACTTCGCTACTTATAAGGAAAAAGTTGAATCACTAAAAAAATTAAAAAAAGATGGAGCTATTAGTAATAAAGAATATAAAGGTAAAATGGAAGCTTTAAAAGAGTTTGATAAACAAGGACGTACGAATATGGGATCTAGACCATATGGTGGTATGCCTCCTAAAGGTATGACTAGTGAGCAATACAGTGAATTAGAATATAATGTTGGTAATGCTAATGAGATGCCTAACTCAGTATTTAACAAGAGAATCGATCGTGAAACACAAAAAATTGCAGATAAATACAAAACAACGATTTATGCACCTCAAAAGACGTTCAAACCACATAAATAAATAATCACAAAAGTAAACAATGTGATTTAATTAAGTAAGCCATAGTGTGTAACATTTAGATAAGGACCATGAAGATAATTTTCAAAATTATGTTTCTGACCCAATTCTAAAAACATGCTATGGCTTTTTATATAATAGAAAACTAATCTTAAAATATATACCATATAATAGAAGAAACACGTTCAATTTGGTTTTGCAAAATCAAATTGCAAACAAAAAAGGGCAGGTTCTTGTAATAAGAACTTGCCCTTTAATAAAGTAGCGGAGGGAGAAGGATTTGAACCAACGCGAGCTAAAAGCTCCTACCAATCACGAATGATTGGCCTCTTAAGCCAGACTTGAGTATCCCTCCAAAATCAGAACATTAACTATTATAAAACGCTCATATTCTTTTGTAAAGAGAAAATGTTATTTTCTTTAAATTTATGTAAATACCAATTTCATACACTCATTAATTCCATTGTTTAAATACCTTAACTAGACCAATAATTAAATAGTAAATAAGATCTATAATAATATCCACGAACCACCAAAACCATTCAAATTTTCGTTTTTTCTTTTTCTCTGTGGGTGTTGAACTCATTATTCTCCTCCTATTTTAATACTGAAATAAACATAACAGTTACAGTGTGATTTTTCAAAAGTCGTCGTTAATATTTATTTCAATAGGGAAGATAAATATATAATTGGAATGTGCTGTCACAAAATCGACAAAAATTATGAATATGCATTTCAATTTATCTATATTAAAAAGTATTTTAATTAATCATTTTACAATTGGCTTAATACCACGTTATCTAAAATTGTCTTAATTTTATTATAATGAAAACAAAATGAAAGCTTATGATACTTGAGTTTAAACTCAAAAATTAATTTCTAAATACCTCTTCACAAGTACCATAATTTTTTATAGTATATCACTCATGTTGATTTTTTGAGAAAAAATAATAAGGGAGGAAGCAAAAATGAGAGAAAACAAAATGATGTTCTTCATATTCATGTTAGGAACTTTCACAGTAGGTATGGCAGAATATGTAGTGACCGGTTTGTTAACGCAAATTGCTGACGACATGAAAGTCTCTATTTCAAGCGCTGGCTTACTAATAAGTGTCTATGCAATTAGTGTAGCTGTGATTGGTCCATTCATGAGAATATTCACTTTAAAAGTGCATGGACATCGATTATTGCCTATTCTAGTGGCTATATTCATTGTCAGTAATTTAGTGGGTATGTTAGCTCCTAATTTTAATATACTGCTATTATCTAGATTGATGTCAGCAGCAATGCACGCGCCATTCTTTGGTGTATGTATGAGTGTAGCGGCTGCGGTTGCTCCTCCCGCTAAGAAACCACAAGCAATTGCCTTAGTTCAAGCTGGGTTAACTATCGCGGTAATGATTGGTGTGCCGTTTGGTTCATTTCTTGGTGGATTCGCAAATTGGAGAACAGTATTTGGTGTAATGATCCTATTAGCTATCATTACAATGTTAGGTATGATTAAATTTGTTCCAAAAGTATCATTAAGTGCAGAAGCCAATATTGCTAAAGAATTAAAAGTATTTAAAAATCCACATATCCTTATAGTTATTTCTATCATTGTATTTGGATATAGTGGCGTATTTACAACTTATACTTTTATGGAACCAATGATTAGAGATTTCTCACCTTATAAAGTGGTAGGCCTTACAGTGTGTCTATTTATGTTTGGTCTTGGTGGCGTTATCGGTAATTTAGTTACTGGAAGTATTCCAGAACATAAATTAACTAAAAATCTCTATCTTACGTTTTTATTATTATTCATCACAATTATTTTATTTGTTACTGTTGTGCATAACGCAGTTTTAGCGTTAATTGTATGTTTCATGTTTGGTTTTGGAACTTTTGGTACGACACCATTACTCAATAGTAAAATTATATTAAGTGCTCATGAAGCGCCACTACTTGCAAGTACATTGGCTGCATCAGTATTCAATGTAGCGAATTTCTTAGGCGCAATCATTGGTTCGATTCTATTATCTATAGGTTTACCATATATTCAAATTACATTTATTTCAGGTGGTATCATTATTCTAGGTATCATTCTTAACTTTCTTAATAATATTTATGAAAAGAAACACATTACATTCAATGATTAATTAAAAAATGCCTGTTCGCTATCCTTAGCGAGCAGGCATAATTGATTTAATATAAATAAACTCACATCATAAATCACTCTTTACTTATGATCTCTCCAAAATTTCGTATAATCTTTTTTCTCTTCCATATTTAGTTTAATCATGTCACCGATTAAATCATAATCAATCTCGTGGTTCCATTTGATTCTAAATAAATTTTCAGTTTGTGTGTAACCAGCGTTAGTTACACGTTGCTTAAATTGTTTCAAACAAGCTGCTTCAGGCATAATTGAGAAATGTTGTTTGGCTTTGCTGAAGGCAATTATAAACGTTTCGTTGTACGTGTACATTGGTTGATTCCATTTCACTACTGGTGTTAAATCTGAATATTGTGTTTCAATCCATTCAAATAAGTGTCTCAATTTTTCACGATGCGCTTCATTCTCGATGTCATTTATAAAAAGGTTAAATTCTGACATAACTTGCACCTCTCATTTTACGACTTTGAAATTTACAACTTTAGGTATATGACTTAAGTCGTTAGTTGATAAGTAATTGATTAATAGTTGTGCGCCTTCAATTTGGATGTCTTTAATGATTGGTTTATTTTCATACATATTATAATTACCACCACCAACAGCACGATAATTATTGACGCAAATAGTGTAGCTTTTATGTTCATCTAAAGGCTTCCCATTCACAAATAAATCACTCACTCGTTCTCCTAGAGCACGACCTACATGAATCGTATAATCTATTCCCGCAAAGATATCATAATTAAAATGTTGAGGTTTTGGCTCAAGGAAGTCTGCGCTCACACTTATTTCCTCATCATGTAAATCGAAATAAGCAGCTGACCGTTCAATAGCTAATTTAATATCACGACCTGTAAGTTCGATTACTTTAAATGTGTTAGGAAATGGATAGTTGTTGATGATATCACGCATAGTCACATCTTTATCGAAGCCTTTAGCAGAATCGAAAAGGGCAGTACAGGTAATATCAGCGCCACTACTTTCAAGTAAAATGTAGTTTAGTAAATTAATAAACGGATGAGGCTTAACTCTAGCATCAAAAGCATTCTCAACTCGCATTGAAGTAGGTAAAGTTGCAACTTTCTTATCTAGCCAATCTTCTAAATGAACTCTTAAATTTTGATCTTGTTGATTTATTTCAAAACTTGAACAATCCTCGACATCTAATAAGTGACAATTCTCTATTTGAACGTCATTGTCATGTTCAATATTTAAGACGATTTTTCCAACTTTAGTCCCTCTTGTACCAGGCTGTATGACGGCAGTTTGATTGTAAATGGTAGCAATATCACGATGTTGATGACCAGTAATTAATACATCAATGTCATCACTGAATAAACGCAAAATTTCAGAAGCTTCATTTTCTCCAGTCAGAGCTTCCGTAGGCTCACCAGTTTCTAAATCACGTTCAAACCCACCATGATAACTTACGACTACTACATCACTTTGTTTTCGCAATTCAGGTAATTGGGAAGAAAGAGTTTCAACAGCACTTTGAAATGTCAAAGTTTCAATGTATTCAGGCTGTTCCCAATGTGGAATAAACTGCGTTGTTAAGCCAATTACACCTATAGTTAACCCCTGACTTTTTATGTAAGTGATACCTTGCCCTGTAAACGGTTCTCCATTTTCTAAAATATTTGCACATAGCATAGGATAATCAAGCTGATGTATGGTTTGTTTAAGATACTTTAGACCGTAATTAAACTCATGATTTCCAATTGTACCGAAATTAAAATTTAAACGATTATAAATATCGGTTAATGGACGACTAGTAGCTAATTCAGAAACTAAATAGTTACACAAAGGGGAACCTTGTAAAAAATCGCCGTTATCTATTTTTATACTGCCGTCATAGTGAGAGCAGTCTTGTTCAATGATATGATTAGCTTTTAATAATCCCATGGGTAATTCAACATCACGATGTGAGAAGTCAGTTGGAAAGATAAATCCATGCACATCACTTACAACATAAAATGCTAATTGAGTCATCCACCTAGAACCTCCTTTGATAAAGAAAAGGTTGGGACTTTAAAAGTTTAAGCTTTGGGAAACTAATTTATGATGTCCCAAAGCGGGATTTTAGCAGTAAAACTTATGGTTCTGCTTCAATCCTAAAACTTTCGTCCCGACCTCTTTTTAAATATTATATCTATAGTGTTAATGAATGTCTGTAGTTGTAACTACTTTTTTACCTTGTTTGAGTCGAATATGAGCACCATTAATATCTTCAGAAACTTTAGCAGTAAGTGTTAATGTTGCTTCTCCATTACTATCCGTTTTAACAGTTTGATCTTTACTATAGCCTGGTTGACTAAATTGGGACCCATCTGATGAGAAGCTACCGATTTGTTTACCTCCATCTTTATAAATACCAACTGTTAAATTATTAATTGTACTATTTGCATCATAACCTTTAAGTTTTACTGTTACTTTAAATGGATGGTTGGGCTGAATACTTTGAGGTAGGTTGAATTCAGCGTTACCAGTTTGGTCATGATGTGAGTTGCTATTGTCATTAGAGCTACTTTCATCATTATTATAAGAACCACTTTGCGAACTACCGTAACTACCAGGTTTAAAAGTTGAACGGTCATACCATTTATAGCCTTTTTCTGGCTGTGACCAAGGTTCATGTTGAGGTTCAGTGGAATTTTCAGGTTTTTCAAAGTTTAATAATGGGGTTTTATTATCAATTTTGACACCTGTATCCTTCATTGATTCATGGCTATCTGATTTTCCTAACCAAGTTGTGAGATTTTTTAAAAGTGTTCCATTATCCTGTTCTTTAAAGCCATCATATGTTTTTTTCGATTTGCCATTATCTTCACGTTGATATTTAGGAGAACTGTCTTCTACAAGTGAAGTATCTCCAATAAATGCAGCTTTACCTTTACCAACTTTTGAAATAGCTATGTAAGGTCCTTCTTTAGTACCGCCACCACTATAAATACCTTGGTCTACGGCGTGAGACCATTTTTGTTTATTAGATAAGTTTTCAGGCATATATACGATACCTTTAGCTTTATCAGGATCAGTAATAGCTAGAGTTGAACCAGAATGCATAGATACTGATTTCACATCTTTAGTAATTCCAAAGCTCTCTTTACTAGATACAATATTCTGAGTATTTAAATCGCCTAATGCATTGTATCTAAAGCGAACGCCGAATTGATTAGAAAGCCAATCTGAGCTTTTCACACCTTGCATTGCTTTAGAGTTTTTCTCTCCACTATTCATATCTTTTGTCATATCTTGGTAAGCACCACGACGATATCCATTCATAGATTCGGATGAATCGATTCTATTTAAATTTCTATCTGCATTGTAGTGGTCTGAAATAAATATGACACTACCCCCACGTTTTACAAAGTTAACAATAGCTTGTTGTTCTTTCTCTTTAAATGGATTATTAGCTTCCGGAATTACTAAAATATGAGCATTTTTAAGTGTTTCATTACTAATATTTGCTTCTCCATCTAATTCTTTAACGTTATATCCTTTGTTCTTCATAGAATCTGCATAATCTGAAAATGCACCGTCAGTTACCCAGTCAGCGGCACCAGTTGTTTGTGCATGAGAGTTATCGAAAAGCACGGTTTGGTCAGATTGTCCCGAACTTGAAGATGTAGATTGTGTCGTTGCATGAGCTGATTGAATCGTAGTTACAGAAATGGCAGTAGCTAAAACAGTTGAACTTAACACTTTAAATAATTTCATCTCTTTATTTACTCCTCATTAAAAATGTATACCTTTCAAAATTATAGTATAAAAATTGGAGGGTAAGTAGAGACTTAACGATATTTTTACAAAGCCTTAGTAATTAATATAAAGTTTTTATAAATTTAATTAAAATTAAATACTCATTACTTATTAGATGTGCTAATCTATAAATATGGTTTCTAAAATATACATATTACACTAACTTATATTGTGAAGGGGACAGTTATGAGAATGAAGAATTTGAAGTTTTTAGTTGTACTTGTATTATCGGTAGTTATCTTTGCGGCAGCGTGTGGGAACTCTAGTTCATTAGATAACAATAAGAAAAGTTCAGATAGTGGATCAGATTCTGGTTCAAGTTCGGGAGATTATAAACCTAAAGAATTAACTGTACAGTTCGTACCATCTCAAAATGCAGATAAACTCGAAGCGAAAGCCAAGCCTTTAGAAAAGTTATTATCTGATAAATTAGGTATTCCTGTAAAAGTATCAGTATCAACGAATTACAACACAATTGTTGAGGCAATGAAGTCTAAAAAAGTAGACGTTGGTTTCTTACCACCAACTGCTTATACTTTAGCTCATGATCAAAAAGCAGCAGACTTATTACTTCAAGCACAACGTTACGGTGTTAATAAAGACGGTTCATCTAATAAAAAATTAGTGGATGATTACAAATCTGAAATCTTAGTTAAGAAAAACTCAGGAATAAAAAGCTTAA
Source organism: Staphylococcus sp. HMSC06C11 (assembly GCF_001808345.1). Lineage (NCBI taxonomy): Bacteria > Bacillati > Bacillota > Bacilli > Caryophanales > Staphylococcaceae > Staphylococcus > Staphylococcus sp. HMSC06C11. The sequence continues at coordinate 9,146 of NZ_KV793032.1, read as the reverse complement.
AAGATTTAAAAGGCAAGAAAATCGCACTACAAGATGTAACTTCTACAGCTGGGTACACATTCCCATTAGCTACACTTAAAAAAGAAACAGGTATCAATGCTACAAAAGATATGAAGATTGTAAATGTTAAAGGTCACGATCAAGCTGTTATTTCTTTATTAAATGGTGACGTTGATGCAGCTGCAGTATTCCAAGATGCACGTACTATAGTTAAAAAAGACCAACCAAATGTCTTTAAAGATACTAAGATTTTAAAACTAACTGAATCTATTCCTAACGATACAATTTCAGTACGTCCGGATATGGATAAAAAATTCCAAGAGAAACTTAAAAAAGCATTTAAAGACATCGCTAAATCTAAAAAAGGTCACAAAATCATTAGTGAAGTATATTCACACGAAGGATACACAGATACAAAGGATTCTAACTTCGATATCGTAAGAAAATATGAAAAAGAAGTTCAAGACATGAAGTAATCAACCATACGATAAATTGAATAGAGTCAAAAAATAGAAAAGCTAGGAGACTGAATGAAAGATGATGATATCAACTATTCAGCTTCTTAGCTTTTCTTTATAAAAGAAGGGTGTTTGTTATGAGTCAAATTGAATTCAAGGATGTTAATAAAGTATATCCTAACGGGCACGTGGGGTTAAAAAATATTAATTTAAACATTGAAAAGGGTGATTTTGCAGTTATTGTTGGTTTATCAGGTGCAGGGAAATCGACTTTGCTACGATCTGTCAATCGCCTACATGATATTTCTTCAGGTGATATTACAATTGATGGACAATCCATTACGAAAGCGCGTGGCAAACAGTTATTAGAAATGAGACGTAACATTGGAATGATTTTCCAACATTTCAATCTCGTAAAACGTTCAACCGTACTAAGAAACGTACTAAGTGGCAGAGTGGGATATCATCCAACTTGGAAGATGGTACTCGGTTTATTCCCTAAAGAAGATAAAATCAAAGCAATTAACGCCTTAGAGCGAGTGAACATTTTAGATAAGTACGATCAACGCTCAGATCAACTCTCAGGTGGACAGCAACAACGTATATCAATCGCGCGAGCATTGTGCCAAGAATCAGCAATCATTCTTGCGGATGAGCCTGTTGCATCGTTAGACCCCTTAACAACAAAACAAGTTATGGATGATTTAAAGAAAATTAATGAAGAATTAGGAATTACAATCTTAATCAATTTACACTTTGTAGATTTAGCAAAGGAATATGGATCTAGAATCATAGGTCTTAGAGCTGGAGAACTTGTCTATGATGGACCAGCAAGTGAAGCGGATGATGATGTTTTCAATCATATTTATGGTCGATCAATTAATGAAGATGAAAAGTTAGGGGTGGAGTAAAATGGCAACACCTACATCATCAACGAGTAAATATGATCAATATTTAAATAAAAAGATGTCAATTAAAACAAGCTTTACAATTATTCTTATAGCGGCTCTCATCATATGGAGCTTTATTTATACAGGTTTTAGTATTGGAGATTTAATGATAGGTATTCCACAAATTGGTGCATTCTTTGGACAGATGGTACCACCAGATTGGAGTTACTTAGATCAAATTACGAAACCAATGTTAGATACAATTCGTATGGCAATTGTAGGCACATTCTTAGGGAGTATTGTATCAATACCTGTAGCTCTTTTATGTGCAAGCAACATCGTTCAAACTAAATGGATTGCTATTCCAGCACGATTTATTCTCAATATTGTACGTACAATTCCAGACTTACTTTTAGCAGCAGTGTTTGTTGCGGTATTTGGTATTGGTCAAATTCCTGGTGTTTTAGCATTATTCATATTAACTATCTGTATCATCGGAAAGTTACTATATGAATCATTAGAAACAATTGAACCAGGACCTATGGAAGCTATGACGGCTGTAGGAGCAAATAAAGTTAAATGGATTGTCTTTGGTGTTGTTCCTCAAGCAATTTCTTCATTCATGTCATATGTTTTATTCGCTTTTGAAATTAATATTCGTGCATCGGCAGTTTTAGGACTTGTAGGTGCAGGGGGTATTGGATTATTTTACGATCAAACTCTAGGTTTATTCCAATACAAGAAAACGGCAATGATTATTTTATTTACTCTCCTCATCGTTGTCATTATTGATTTTGTAAGTTCGAAAGTGAGGGAAAAATTAGCATGAATGAACAAAAATACAAACTCAATTCAAAGAGATATCGTGAGAGAATTATAAAAAATTGGATTATTGCAGTTATTGTAGCAGCGATTATTATTTGGGCATTTGCAGGTATGCCAGCTTTAGAATTAAAAAGTAAATCGATTGAAATATTGAAGTCCATATTCAAAGGCTTATTTCATCCAGATCTAGGCTACATATATATTCCTGCCGGTGAAGACTTACTTAGAGGACTATTAGAAACATTTGCAATTGCAGTAATAGGGACATTCATTGCCTCTATTATATGTATTCCATTTGCTTTCTTAGGTGCAAGAAATATGGTGAAGTTAAGACCAGTAACTGGCATAAGTAAATTTATCTTAAGTATTATTCGTGTATTTCCAGAAATTGTAATGGCACTTATCTTTATCAAAGCCGTAGGACCAGGTTCATTCTCTGGAGTACTTGCATTAGGTATTCACTCCGTTGGAATGTTAGGAAAACTTTTTGTTGAAGATATTGAAAGTTTAGATTTTAGTGCTGTTGAATCATTAAAAGCTAGTGGTGCTAATAAAACTAAAACATTAATATTTGCAGTGATACCACAAATATTACCTTCATTTATATCATTAATTCTTTATCGATTTGAACTAAATCTACGTTCTGCCTCTATTCTAGGTCTAATAGGTGCAGGAGGTATTGGTACGCCGTTAATCTTTGCACTCCAAACACGTTCATGGGATCGTGTGGGGATCATCTTAATAGGATTGGTGATTATGGTTGCGATTGTCGACCTAATTTCCGGTGCTATCCGTAAGCGTATTGTTTAGTCATTTTATCTGAAAATAAGTATGCCTACCGTATAAAAAGTTATGAATCATAAAGATTTATAATAAGACGTCAGGTATACTTATTTTTTTAAAGAAAAAGAGTTTTACGAGCGTAAGCACATGAGTTGAGTGAGAATGACACGCATGTTAATATGCATGTGCATATAAAATTCGAGGAAGGAGCTTTTAATGATGAGTGTACTAGTAATTGGTTCAAATGGTGCAGTGGGCAGAAAAGTTATTTCGCAATTAAAAGACACTGAACATTCCTCTGTAGCACTTGTACGTAAAGAGGAACAAGTAAGTGATTTAAAAGAACTAGGTGCAGATAAAGTCGTTGTCCAAGATTTAGAGGAAGATTTTTCAAGTGCTTTTGAAGGCGTAGATAGTGTCATATTTACAGCAGGTTCAGGTGGTAGTACTGGTGCAGATAAAACTTTATTAGTAGATTTGTGGGGAGCTAAAAAAGCTGTGGACTACGCTACTAAACATCAAGTGAAGAAATTTGTTCATTTAAGTGCTACTGATAGTGTTGAACCTGATAAAGAAACTGATGTAATGAAACCATATGCTGTAGCTAAACATTTCTCAGATCTATATATTGAAAATTCAAATTTAAATTATACCATTGTCCACCCTGGTCCACTTCAAAATGAAGAAGGTACAGGTAAAATTGATGCTGAATTAGATATCGCAAGAGATCCTAATAGCTATACAATTCCTCGCGAAGACGTAGCAACTGTATTAATCGAAGCTCTTGATGCGTCAGCAGTTGAAGGTAAAGATATCTTCATTCAAACAGGTCAAACTGATATTAAGGATGCAATCAACAATATAAAATAAGTGATATATACTACCCGTTCAAAGTTCATAAAACATTTTGAACGGGTTTTTAATTTAAGGTTATTAGACTTATGTTGAATCATGGTAGTGGTTATTAAGTATTCGTGTCCTAACAACTCATGATATAATTATAGAAAGCTATTTAATAAAAATAGAATTATAAAATTATTGAATATATAAAGTTTAACCTATCTTTAAATGTGAAAGTAGGTTTGAGATCAACGATAGATAAAAGATTGTAATATTTATAGCGTATAAGTTATAGACTTAAGTTCCCAATTTACATTTTCCAAGAGCATCATAATAGAATTTACAACTAGAAGGTTTGGAGTACATTTAAATGAAACGTTTTTTTAAAATACATAAACATACTCTAAGAGAAAATACATTGATAAGTCTTATTTTTATAATGAGTTTATATAATAAATGGTTGCTACTTTTAGCGATTATTTTATCGGTTCTCTTGTTAAAAAGAGGAATACTTGGAGTGATCCAACTTATTTACCTCTATACTACAAGAAATTTAATGATTTCATTTTTCGATACGAGTGATAGCGCGTATGATCTTACATATGCGATTTACATTCTCATTTATGTTATAGGAATATTTTTCTTAATTAGACATATCAAACGTTGGGTGAGAAGCTATCTGATATTTACCTTTGCTCTAGCTTCAATCACTTTGATGCTAATTTATATCATAATGTCTTTGATTACATCTAATGATCCTCTTTATTCAATAACTAAACTCATTAATTACTTTATTCCATTAATCATTATTGTTACTTTAGTTTATCTTATCAAAGAAGTAGATGAACTTATTAAATGGCTAGCGAATCAAGTTGTAACATTCATTCTTTTTACATTAATACCTTTAGTGATGTCATTAATAAAAGTTCTTTCTCAAGAACAATCATTTAAAGGGTTCTTCAATGACTCAAATACGTTTGCAGTCTTTCTTATATTAGGTTTATTAACTCTCATTATTTCATCTATGAAATATCATAAATTTAACTTCTTCGTCATGTTTGTTATGATGTCGGGAATTTTTGAACTTTATGTAACTCATTCTAAGTTGGCATGGTTTGTATTTATAGTATGTTTATTTCTCTCTTTATTGCTTTTAATTTTGAAAAAGCGTTATAAATATTTAACGATTCCCTTAATAATTTCAATAATCATATTAAGTATCTTTCAACCGTCAATTCATTATTTAATTAAAAGCTTTGTGTTAAATGGTAACTCAGTTAAGAGTGTTTTAATGCCAAAGGATAATCAAATTAAAAATATCGAGAATGTGCTAGAAACACATATGCTTATGGGGAATGGATTTGGTATGTCATTGCACGGTTTGACTAAAAATAGTGATATAGTCGCAGGGAATATGGTTTTTGAACTTATGATGTTTACTGGGGTAATTGGTTTAACTTGTTATGTGATATATGTATTAAAAGTTATGCTTTTAGCCACATATATGTTTAAACTCACGTTTGTGCTCTTTATAGCAACCTTACTGACTAATACCATAGAAATCGTAATGTTTAACGCAATAAATATCGGTGCTCTTTGTTACATTCTTTGGGGGATTTATCTCAAGGATGGTTTACATAAGGATAGTAAGAATAAAATGGTTAAAAAATCTTTAGAGGTTGATAAAAGAAATATATAATCAAGGTTGTCCTATATACATTTATTTATTAATTTGAAATTTAAATAAATGTATATGTCTTTAGATAAATTGCCAATAATCTAATGAAAAACAATAAAGTCGGCTTGAATCCCTATGTATCAAGTCGGCTTATTATATACATTTTTATGTATATTAATACATCAAGCTAAACTTATTTTATAGCTGAAAACGATTTAAATCCTAATTGATTTACCTATAAAATTAATATAACGCTTTCATAAAAAGAATTTAATTTCAATAGTTATGAGGTAAAATTTTTGTTTATTTTTCGAAAAAACATGCTTATCTAAGCGTCTAATTACACCTAAAGTGTATAAAGATACCGTAACGATATTTTTAAAATTTAGTTATATAAATATTGTGTTAAATTGGTTGCTTTTTATATATAGCGGGTTATATACTTAAGAAAATGAATATTTATGGTATAAATAACTATTTTTTACAAATTTTTAGGGATAAGTGAGAGGTCGATTATGTCAAAAAAAGAAAGAGATTTTAACAAGAGTCTTGGCCAAGAAAAAGCCCGGGTCAAACTCTATAAGTCCGGTAAAAACTGGGTTAAAGCGAGTATTAGTGAATTTGAATTATTAAGAACAATGGGAGTGCCTTTTTTAAGTAAAAATATTTAAAAAGAAAGCCAAACTAAAGATAATAAAGGTAGTAGATTCAAGAAGAATGCTGCTAAGACAACGGCCCTAGTCGGCGGAGCGTTCACATTCAACATGCTTCAAGATCATCATGCGTTAGCTGCTTCTGAGACGCCAATGACTTCAGAAATTTCATCTAATAGCGGAACAGTTGCCAATCAAAACTCTACTACTATAAGAAATTCGCAAGCAAAGGTAACGAATAACACAACGTCAAATTCCACGCAGCAAAGTAGTGAAATCAAAAATTCTACTACTAAAACATCATCATCAGAAGTGATAAATAAAAACGAATCTAGTAGCGAAAAAGCTGTAGAAAACAATCAAAATAGTGAAAGCATAAAAAAAGAAGCTAGTGAAAGTACGAATAAAGCACAAAATAGCGAACAATCTAAATCATCTTCAGAAAAATCTTCTATAAGTAAATCAACTGTTTCAAATACATCATCCACGAATAATGACAAAAATTCCCAACAACTTAAGAATACATCCACATCAGAAAAAACTTCTCAGGAATCTCAACAATTAAAATCAACATCAGAAAGTTCAAATAATAAAAAAGAGGGTCAATCTACACTCACTCAACATAGCCAAACAGCAACTCAAAAAGATACTAGTAATAACCAAGCAAGCACTCATACTTCAGAAAAGCCGACTATTAATAAGAACTCTCAATCAGCAAGTGAATCAACGGCCTCTAAAGTAAGTAACTTGCGAACATTCAGTCGAATGAGTGTCTTTAAAACATTGGCAGCTACACCAGCTGCTTCTACAACAACTACTGCGTCAAGCGTATCTTCAAATTCAGTAGTAGTAACTAAAGATAACTTTAACGATCATATGAATGTTTCAGGTTCAGCGACTTTTGATAAAAATACAGGTATTGTCACATTAACGCCAGATGTGAATAGTGTGAAAGGTGCCATTAGTTTAAATACACGGTTAGATTCAAATCGTAGTTTTCGTTTTACTGGTAAGGTCAACCTTGGTAGTAGATATGAAGGACATAATGAAGGAACAGGTGATACTGCTATCGTTGGGGGAGACGGTATAGGTTTTGCCTTTTCTCCTGGTAACCTAGGTGAGATTGGTAAAGAAGGTGCAGCTGTAGGAATAGGTGGATTAAAAAATGCATTTGGTTTCAAATTGGATACTTACCATAATACTTCACAACCTAAAGGGGATGCCAAAGCTAATAAAGATCCAGGTAGTATGATTGGGAAAGGTGCCTTCGGTGCGTTTGTCTCAACAGATCCAAATGGAGTTGCGACAACTGATGAAAATAGTGCATCTCCTTTAAAAGTGCAACCAACGGATAACTCTCTCCAAGATTTTGTGATTGATTATAATGGTGACACAAAAGTTATGACCATTACATATGCAGGTCAAACGTGGACTAAAAACATGTCCGACTGGATTAAAAGAAGTGGTTCTACGACGTTTTCTTTATCAATGACTGCGTCTACAGGTGGGGCTAGAAATCTTCAACAAGTTCAATTCGGTAAATTTGAATATACACAATCTGCTACGGCACAAGTAAGATACGTGGATGCTAAAACAGGTAAAGACATTATCCCTCCTAAAACATATGCTGGTGAAGTTGATGGCAGTGCGACTATTGATAAACAAATCGATGCAATGAAGAGTAAAGGATATAACTATTCTGGTGTGGATAGTACTGGCGCACCTAATTATACAGACAGTACAGGTACAGTTAAATTGACTAATGCCGGTCAAACTATCATTTACAAATTTAATGATGCACAAAAAACGACGATTAGTGTCAGTAATCCAACTATAGAAGTAGGGAAACCTACGTCACCAATTAGCGTTACAGTTACAGATAATAGTTCAGATCCGGTTAAAACAACTGTAACAGGATTGCCAGATGGATTATCATTTGATAGTACTACTAATACCATTACAGGTACACCTACTCATATAGGTACAACGACTGTACAAGTGCATTCTGAAGATTCAACTGGTAATGCTTCAGATAGCAGCTTTGTCATTACAGTTAAAGATTCTACTGGACCAACGATTACACAGATTAGTAATCAATCATCAGAAGTTTATAATCCAATCAATCCAATTACGATTAGTACAACAGATAATAGTGGGACTAAAGTAGTTAGCGAAGTATCAGGCTTGCCTGATGGTCTTACATTTGATTCGAATACGAATACGATTAGTGGCACGCCAAGTAAAATGGGTAGTTTTACCATAACTATTACTTCAAAGGATGAGACTGGAAATACATCAACGTCTACATTTAAGTATGATGTTACTAGAAATAGTACTAGTGATTCCATATCTACTTCTTCAAGTAAAAGCCTTTCAACATCAAAAAGCAATAGTATAGCTAATTCAGAAAGCGCGTCAACAAGTAAGGCGAATTCAGAGAGTGCATCAACAAGTACAGCAGATTCAGAGAGTGCATCAACAAGTAAGGTAAATTCAGAGAGCGCATCAACGAGTAAGTCGGATTCAGAAAGTGCGTCAACGAGTAAGTCGGATTCAGAGAGTGCATCAACAAGCACATCAGATTCTCAAAGCAAATCAACGTCGGAAAGTGAGTCAAATTCAATCAGTGAGAGTAAATCAAAAAGTACAAGTATTGCAGATTCGCAAAGTAAATCAGCAGCTGAAAGTACGTCAAAATCAATCAGTGAGAGTAATTCACAAAAAGCATCAGAGAGTACAAGTAAGTCAGCAAGCACTAGCGTATCAGATAGTGAATCGGCTAATACAAGTACATCAACAAGTGAAAGTTATTCTACATTTATAAGTGATTCAGACAGTACAAGTATAAGTGATTCAAACAGTACAAGTACATCAACAAGTGACTCAATATCTGATTCAGGCTCACTAAGTGAGAGTACTTCCCTAAGTAACTCAAGAAGTGCGAGTACTTCATTATCTGACAGTACTTCAGGATCAATAAGTGCATCAGAATCTGCTAGTACGTCATTATCAACAAGTG
>NZ_KV793031.1:0-83253 GCF_001808345.1 Staphylococcus sp. HMSC06C11 | reverse complement strand
AAGAGTCAACACCGGATTCTCCAACAATTGAAGCAAGTGAAGAGCGTGCGAGTGTCGAAGTAACACCAAAAGGTGAATCAACAAAATTAGAAGTAAAATATACAGATACAAATGGCCAACTAAGTTCATTCATTGCAAATAAAAATGGAGGAGTTTGGTCACTAAACAAAGAGGTTCCACATATTGAATTAGACGAAACTACCGGAAAAGTCACACTAGGGCACCAAGCGGTGTTAGCAGAAAGTGAAATAGTAGCAACCGAAACAAAAGGTAACAGTGATGAAAGTGCAAAAAGTAAAATAAATATGCCTCGCAAAGAAGTAACGCCTGATTCTCCAGTAATTGAAGCGAATGAAGAACGCGTCAATGTTGAAGTTACACCAAAAGGTGAATCAACAAAATTAGTAATCAATTATACAAATTCAGAAGGTCAACCTGATTCAATTATCGCAATCAAAAAAGAGGAAATATGGTCACTCAATAAAGAAGTGCCACATATTCAATTAGATGAATATACTGGAAAAGTCACACTAGGCCACCCAGCTGTACAAGCAGAAAGCGAAGTTGTAGCTACTGAAACAAAAGGTAATAGTAACACAAGTCCAGAAAGTAAAGTGACTATGCCACGAAAAGAGTCAACACCGGATTCTCCAACAATTGAAGCGAATGAAGAACGCGTCAATGTTGAAGTTACACCAAAAGGTGAATCAACAAAATTAGTGATCAATTATACAAATTCAGACGGCCAACCTGATTCAATCATCGCAAGCAAAAAAGAGGGAACATGGTCACTCAACAAAGAAACACCACATATTGAGATCGATGACCATACTGGAAAAGTCACTATAGGCTATCAGGATGTACAAACAGAAAGCGAAATAGTAGCAACCGAAACAAAAGGTAATAGTGATACAAGTACAGAAAGTAAAATTAATATGCCACGAAAAGAAGCAACACCAGATGCACCAATAGTTGAGAAAGATGAAAGTAAAGTAAATGTGAGTATAATACCAAGCGGTTTATCTACAAAAATTGAAATCGAATATATAAATCCAGAAGGGCAATCTGATACAATCATCGCAAGTAAAGATGAAGGTACTTGGAGCTTGAGTAAAGAAATAACGGGCATCAATATAGAACCGGCTACTGGTAAGGTAACTATAGACTATTACGTTGTTTATCCTGAAAGTGAAATTACTGCAAGTGAAGTACATGGTAATAGCGACCATAGTAAATTAAATAGTGTGATTATGCCACGTAAAGAAAATGCACCTGAACCTCCAATTGTGACTGTAAATGAAAAAGAAGCTATAGTTATTATAAAGCCTAGAATTGAAGCAACTAAAGTTGAAATTACTTTTAAAAATAAAAAAGGTAAGGCGACATATATAAATGTTTATAAAAACGGTTCAGAGTGGTCTGTAGACCAAGTTATAGAAGGTATTATTTTAAACGCTCACACAGGAGAAATAAAAATAACTCATCTAGCTGTTAAAGATGGTAGTGAAATAATCGCTAGAGAGTATAAAGGCAATAGTGACGCAAGTATAGCTATTTGTATAAAAGCACCTACTAAAGTTACAAGTAAAGAAAGCTATAAAATTAAATCTTTAAAAGTGAAATTGAATGATAGAAGTAATGAAATGATGTATACCAAAAAGGATAAACTCTTAGAATTGCCACATACTGGTGAAAGTGAAAAAGCGAATAATACATTACTATCCAGTATTCTAATTCTTGGTTTAATGTTATTACGTAAATCACGTAAAAAAGAGATTTAAAAAAAGAAGAGTTGCTCTAAATATTTAAGAGAGCAACTCTTCTTTTTCTATTTTAGATCATCAATAGCTTTAGCGATAGACTCAAACACGTGAGGAATATCGTCTTTTTCAACACAACTAAAGGCAATTCGTATATCCGTATCATTTAAGGCAATAATACCTATTGAATATTTATCAATTAAATGTTTGCGTAATATTTCTGGATCAACATGCTTAACTTTTAATGCCATGAAGTAACCTGAATTAAAATCATATGCTTTCCAATAGTATGCATATTTCTCATCATAAACAACTTCCTTAGTAACTTCGTATCGATCTTTTAATGTTTGAATATTCTCCTCAATTTCTTTATCAAATTGTTTATTATTTTTTAGAACATGCTTGATAGCACTTTGGGATGGTAATGGCCCGCTTGAAATATTACTTCTAATTAAACCTTTAACTTTTGCTTCAAGTACATTTTGAGTTATATCATTTTTAGTACCAAAAGTCATGAAGCCTACACGGAATCCCCAAGCAAAAAATTCTTTAGTAGCACCATCTAAGCGTACAGGTAAAATATTATGAGAATTCAACTGTGATAAAGCCGTAAAAATAGATTGTGTGTATACATCTTCATAGAATAAACCATAGTAAGCATCATCAACTACTGCAATCACTTTTGTTCCTTTATTAGCAAGTGTTTCAATAGCATTTACGATAGTTTTAACTTCTTCAGCTTTTGGCGTATAACCTGTTGGGTTATTTGGATAATTTAGAATCATGATTACTTTATCTTTATTAAAGTTTTCTAAAGTTTCCACTAGTGAATCAGTTGTATAATGTCCTTCTTCATTGAAAATAGGATATGTTTCGATATTGGCTTTATGGCGAGTGTTAAACACTAGTTTATAGTTGCCCCAATTGTGCGTTGGTAATAAAATAGTATCATTTTCATCTACAAATAAGTCTGCAACTAAAGATAATCCATGAGTTAAAGCATTAGTCACGATGGGTCTACTTATCGCTTCTTTTGATAAATCAGGATTTTCATTTAGCATTTTAATTTGCCATAAGTCACGTAAGTCTTCAATACCTTGTGGAGGTGCATATGGAAAAACTTCATCTGGAGTTAATTCATTAAATATATTATTCAATGAATCAGCATACATTTTACCTTCATCATTTGTTGCCATACCAATCGTAGCGTTATATTTAGTACTTTTGGCATCAGCAGATTGAGATAGAATACCTTTAGGATAGAACATTTCTTTACCTAAATCAGATAACATGTCATATACTTCTGGATTGGATTGTTGTAATTCGTTATTTAAATTTTCGGCTAAAGGGCTTGTCATTTTCTAACCTCTCTTTAATAAAGTGTTTATATATATATTATCTTTAATTTGAATAAAGATAAAGCATTGATGATAGGGAATTAGGAAAATAAATTTTATTACTAATAGCGAACATATGTTCTATAATTTGTGTTAGAATATGCTTAGGTCATCAAATTATATGACACTAATCAATTCTGGGAGGTGTAGTATAATGACGTGGTGGCAAGATGGTTTAATAACATTGATTACAGGTGGCGTACTTGTCGTCTTTCGTATTTGGTTAGAAATTAAGTGGAAAGACAAGTAGATGACCGAACACAAAAAACCCCAAGTCTGCTGGTACCAGACCTGGGGTTGTGTAGTATAATTCGTGGATACAAGTTTATTGTAACATTGTACTAAATTGACCGCAATCAATATTTAATTGTGGTAACTCCTAAATTTGATATCGTCTTCTAAATTATTGGGAAAGTTAAACTCATATACCGTTTTTATACCTGGTATTATTTGATATACTTTTTATGTGTTGAGGTGAATAAAATGAAGCACTTAACAAAAATATTCGTTGGATTAGCAATTGTGCTATTTGTAGTAGGCTATTATCTTCAAGCTACAGGTCATGAAGAGCAAGGAATTAAATTGCTACTTGCTGCAATTATGTTTATGATTTGTGCTTTTATCGATAGAAGTAATAAACGGAGAAAAAAATAGTGTACATTATTTAAGACTTAAGGGAAGTGTATCGTTCTCTTAAGTCTTTTTGTATATATTGTTTATACTCAATATTCTCTTGATATATAGGATTTTTCACAGAATTTAGTATATACACTTTACAAATCTGTATATATTGTATATATTATGTATATACAGAAGAAAAGGGGGACATCAATGAAATTAATTTTGAAAAACAACAGTGAATATCCCATTTATGAACAAATCAAGCAACAAATTAAAGAAAATATTTTGAAAGGTTATGTTGCTCCTGGAGAACACCTTCCATCAATGCGTGAGTTAGCTAAAGATTTACAAGTGAGTTTAATTACTACAAAACGAGCTTATGAAGATTTAGAAAAGGATGGATTTGTGACAACTATAAGAGGTAAAGGTACCTTTGTGAAGGAACAAGATAACTCAATTCTTAAAGAAAAGCAGTTCTTTGTAATTGAAAATTTGGCTAAAACAATGTCAAAAGAAGCAAAAACAATTGGGATGCCTTTAGAAGAATTGACTGAAATATTGTCTTTAATTTATGAGGAGGAAGACTGATGAATGCGATTGAGCTTAAGAATGTAAGTTATCAAACAAAAGATTTTCAGTTGAAAGATATCTCCTTTGAAGTTCCTAAAGGCTTTGTTACTGGTTTTATAGGTGGGAATGGTGCTGGTAAAACTACAGTTATTCGTTTAATTATGGATTTAATTCAATCTAAAAATGGTCAAATTTCTGTATTTAATGAACAAATGAAGGATAGTGCAGTAGAAATAAAAAATAAAATAGGCTTCGTTTATTCCGAAACGTATTTTAATGACAAATGGACCATTAAAAAGTTAGAGAATATCGTCGCCCCGTTTTATAACAATTGGGATCATAAAATTTTTATGAGTTATCTGCAATTTTTTCAATTACCTTATAAGAAGAAAATCAAAACTTTTTCAACAGGTATGAAAATGAAATTGTCATTAGCTATTGCATTTAGTCACCATGCTGAATTATTCATCTTAGATGAGCCCACATCTGGACTAGATCCTTTAGTTAGAAATGAACTACTAGAGATTATTCAACAAGAATTAATTGATGAAGATAAAACAGTCTTCATATCGACACATATCATATCTGATTTAGAAAAAATTGCGGACTATATAGTTTATTTACGTGATGGTCAAATTATTTTTAATGAATCACGAGACACTTTATTTGAAAAATATAAAATAATTAGTGGTTCCAATGAAGACTTAGATGTGGAGTTGGAGGAATTGTTAATTTATAAAGAAGTTAGAAAAACTGGCTACATAGGCCTCACTGAACACTACCAAACATTTAAAGAATTATTTGGAAATAGAGTAGAAATTAAAAATCCATCAATTGAAGAACTAATGATATATTTAGAAAAAAATAAAAATCAACTAGATTTTAAATATCACCAACGAAATGAGAAACTAATATGAAACAATTATTAATTAGAAATCTTAAACTTCGAAGATGGACACTTTTGATTTATGGTTTATTACTCATATTCTTTCCGTTTTATCACTTAATCGATAGGCAACATTTACCGTATCTTGTTATTTCAGGACCTATAGGTATTATATTAACTATTATATGCTTAGTTGATGCTGGACATTTATTTAGAATCAATCGTAGATTAGGTGGATCTCAGTCTTACTTATTTTTTGGTAGTCTGCCAGTTTCAAGGAAAGATTTATTAAATGCAAATTACATCAGTTGCATAGTTTTAACAATTATTGGTGCAATAATCATAAGTTTATATGGCTATGAAACAAGTTCAATAAAGACAGATTCGATAACTTTTTCTACAACCTATTCTTTTATAATAGCGAATTTCTTTTCAATCCCTATCGCTTTTAATAAAAGTACAGAACAGAAACATAAAGACGTGCCTTATTTAGCATATGTATTTGGAGTTATCATTGTATTACCATTTGTCTTATCTGCTTTATTTATCTTAATAAACGTTTTAGTTCACAAAGATAGTCATATTCCAGTTGTATATTCGTACTTCTTAAATTATGGCCTATTGATTATTAGCATCATATGTTTAGTAGTGAATTATTTAATTCAAATTAGAAAAATAAAACATTAACCACTTAAGGGGGTCTACTATGAAATTAGAACAAATCACTAAAAAATATGGTCAAAATACAGTTATTGACGATATAAACTTTGATTTTGGTAATAGCCAAATAGTTGGTCTTATTGGTAAAAACGGTGTTGGTAAAACAACATTAATGAAAGTCATGAATGGTAATATTATTAATTACCAAGGGAAAGTTGATTTATCGAAAGATGAAAACGTAGGTTACTTAATCGAACATCCTAAACTTTATGACAACAAGTCAGGTTTATATAATTTAAAATTGTTCGCTCAAGTTTTAGGAAAAAGCTTTGATAAAGAGTATTCTGATCACATTATTGATGCTTTTGGTATGAGACCTTATATTAAGAAAAAAGTGAAAAAATATTCAATGGGTATGAAACAGAAATTAGCCATTGCGGTCTCTCTTATGAATAAACCAAAATATTTAATTTTAGATGAGCCTACAAATGGTATGGATCCAGATGGATCAATTGATGTTTTAAAAACTATCCAATCATTAGTCAAACAATTAGATATGAAAATATTAATTTCAAGTCATAAATTAGAAGATATTGAACTTATTTGTGATAGAGCTGTCTTCCTTAGAGATGGTAACTTTGTTCAAGATGTGAACATGAAAGATGGGGGACCAGAAGATAGTACAATCATTACTATTGAACATGATGATTTTAATAAAACTTTAGAATATCTAACTGAACATTATAAAGTGCAACAATCACAAAAAGATGCTGGTGAGATTATCATTAAAGCTCAAAGAGACTATAAACCACTATTAAAATCATTGTCTGAACAAGGTGTTTATCCTAAGTATATTGAAACGCGTAAAAGTTCTCTACGTGATACTTACTTTAATATTAATCAAAGAGGTGATAAATAATGAGAAGTTTACAGCTAGTCAAGTTCGATTTAATTAGTATTTTAAAAAGTCCTTTAACATATCTTGCATTAATACTAGTTATAGGAATGACAGTCTTCCAAGCAAGTATGCAAGCAGCATATAGCAAGTCTCATGAAGTAAATAACGAAATGGTCTTCGTACTGGCCAACTGGTTATTCTTATTCGCGGGATTATTATTTATCATTAAAACTATCACTAGAGATTATTCTCAAGGTACAATTCAATTATATATGAGTAAGGTAAGTAGTCGTATTGGTTATATTATTGCTAAAACAATTTCAATGATATTAATTTCGTTCTTATTTACTTTACTTCAATATCTTGTAATTATTGTTATTCAAGCATCTACAAAAGGATCAAATGTTGACGGAGATAAATTCTTAAATAATATATGGTTTTACCTTATATTTTTCTTATTCTTTGGCTTATTCTTATTATTACTTACGTTAATTATTGAAAAGCCGGCAGTAATCTTTACTTTAGGTATTTTCTTATTACTTATCGTTCCATTTGTGCAACCTTTAATAGGTTTAATTCCAAATATTGGTGACGATATTCAAAAATCATTTAAATATATTCCATTTACTTATCTCACTGAGAAAATGACTGAGGAGATTAAATTCTCGCATTGGCAATGGTTTATTTCAATTGCTTCAATAGTAGTATTATTTGTAGCTAACATCTTATATGCTGCTAAACGAGATATTTAAGTTCAAAAATACTGAGGCTTTAGCCTCAGTATTTATTTATATAAAAGCTGATTAATTATGGAGTTATATACATTTTTCCAAAATGATGAATCTGTTTTAAATCTATTTGAAATAAGTAAGTGAGTTTCTTTAACTTTATCATCATATTGAGGATGATCTTTATCTGGTAATTTATCATTTCTCAAATCAACAACAAATTTTTCGACTTCCTTAGCTCTAGGTCCCCATACGGTTATTTGTTCATATGCACTGTTCATAAAAACAAAAATAGGAATCGATCTAGACTTACCATTTGTAAGATATTGATCAATTAAACGTGTGTCGTCATCTCTATGAAATACTCTAACTTCTAAATTTAATTCTTCACTTACACGTTTAAGTATTGGAAGGTTCATCATTGCATCACCACACCAATCTTCAGTGATGACTAATACCTTTGAGTAATTTGCATCTTTAAGCTTTGTAATACGGTCATCTTCTTCTGGTAATTTAAAGGATTTGTATATTGATAATAAATTATTTCTATTATCTTTCATTCGGTCAATGTACTCTTCTAGTGGCTGACTTTTTTTAAAATAAGTTTCTAAATTAGTCATAGAAATAACCTCCTTAATTATTTAGAATATTATAACAATTTTTTAACTTTAAAGATATTAAATTAACTCAATCATAATTTAATTATGAATGTGACTAAGTTGTTAGATGAAACTCCAAATTTCATATGCTATATTTAATAGAACAAGAGTGAAAGTGGTGACTCAAGTGCGTATACAAAACAGATGGGTGATTTCAACCCTTTTTTTAATTGGAGCAATTATTCTACTTTTCGGAATTATGTACTATAGAAGTATTAAAACAGTAGATTTATCCAATTATACTGTGAATGATATAGGTTTAAATGATCGTTTTAATCAGAAAGGGTATGTCATTAATAAAAAAATTAAATTAGATCGATTTAAATTTTATAATGACGAAAAGCATAAGGATTTAACGGTTAAAGTGAAAAATAAAAAGCACATTGTTAAAGGAATTGTTTTAATCAAGGATAAAAGTGTTAAAACGAATTTCGGAGTTAGAATAGGTGACTCAATTGATGAAGTTATTAACGAGTTAGGAGATAGTTATAAAAGACATATGGTTGGTAAGCATTATAAATCTATTACATATACTGACCGCCAAAATAAAATGAAACTGAATATATTATATAAAGATGATATCGTAAAAAGAATAGAGTTTTTCAGTAAATGATAAATCTTGATAACTATTCTTTAATTCAAATTCAGGAAGAGTGACGATACATGGATAAAATTACTTTTTTAAATGAATTAGAATTAGCTTTAGATGATCTTCCTAGACGAGAAAAAGATAATAAAATGTACGAATATGAAAATTTATTCTATGAAGAAGAGTTAAAAGGTAGAAGTGAAGAACAAATAGTGAATAAATTGAAAGATCCGTATGATATAGCAAAAGAGATAAAAGCTAAAAGTGCTATCAGTTATGCTAAATCAAAACCAACAATCCAAAACATAACTAGAGCTATTATAGCCTCCTTAAGTCTAGGTATACTTTCATTATTTATTATATTAGTTCCAGTAGCGATTATTGCATTTCTGATTTTACTTTTGGTGTTTACAGCAGTCTGTTTACTATTCTCCCCATTGATCCTTATTAGTTATTCGATAATTAATGGGTTTTATAATTCACTGAGTAATATATTATTCTCTATCTCTTTAACAGGTTTAGGAATTATTTTTATTGTTTTAACATTAAAAATTATTGGATTAGTACATAATTTAATATTGAAATATTTATCATGGTACATTAAAACAGTTAAAGGAAGCGTTAGGAAATGAGGAAGCTTTTCATTAGCGGTTTAATTATATTTGCAATTTTCTTTATCAGTGGAACAGTTACTTGGTTTGCTTTTGATAAAGCTAAATATGAAAAGCAAAACTATAATAAGACTTTTAATAATCATTTCAGTCAGTTGTCAGTAAGTACAATTGGTTCTGAAATAAACATTGTTAAAGGTAATAAATTCAAAGTGGATTATCAAGGTGATAACGATGTATATGTATCTAAAAAAGGTAAAATGCTCAAAGTTACCGAGAAACGTGCTACTAATAGAGGATACGGATTAAACTTTAATCCTTTTCATTATAATAAGAAAAAACTCACCATTACAGTACCAGATAAACAATTGAAAGATCTTAGCGCTAAATCCGTAATAGGTGATGTACATTTGAGGAATTTTAATGCATCAAGTGCCACAATTATAAATAGTCGTCACTTTTCTATGGAACATTCAAATTTAAAATATTTAAATGTGGATGGTTCAAATAGCTTAGCTTATATTTGTGATTCATCAGTTAAAAAAGGAAACTTAAAAATCGATACTGGTAAGTTGACTCTTAGCCGTAGCGAATTCCAAGATTCAATCTTCCTATTGAATGAGGGAGATATTAATATGAATAAAATGAAATCTTCGAATGATATTAAAGCTTCAACAAAAAAAGGAGATATAAATTATAACTTTGAAGCTAAGCCTAAAAACACACTACTTAAGTTACATCCTGGACGTGGTGAAAAAGTAGTCAATAATAATAATTTTAAAGATGGTAAAGTAGGTAAGAGTAAAAACATTTTGGAATTTTATACGGTTGATGGTGATATTGTCATCAATTAAGTAACGCATTTTTTATTTAAATATTTGATTATTAACCCATAAATGAGTGTTGTACAATCACTCATTTATGGGTTTTATTCTATTTTTGAAAAATTATTTTAATATGTGGCAAATGTTAAATCGGTATCAATTTTTCCGTTTAGTTGATTTATTGTTAGAGTATTATTTTTAAGCCATTGATAAAAGGCTATTTTAGTCGGAGAACTATTTTCTCCAAGTCCTATCCACGTTGTTAAAGTTTGAGGTTCGTATAACGATGTGTGAATTGTTCCAGACCAACTCTTAAATAATTTACTATAAATATTATATTGAGGGTCATTAAATAATTTAAAAGCATTTTCTTTTCTTAAATCACTTCTTGTGGTGTTAATCACTCTCTCCAACCGTTCTTTAGATTCTTTAGTGTAGTTACGATTTTCATGTGTTAATAATTCAAAGTGATTTGTACATATAGGTTCATATCTAATATCTATAGAACGAGGTGTTACTTCGACAATGGCATAATTAGATTCTTTATCCATTAAAATATAACTAAAAGAGCTTCTATGAGGTAATTCTTTTAAAAGTTGTATAGCTTCATTAACGTTTTTACAATATTCAAGTATAAGTCTACCTATCATGTAGCATACAAAGCCATTTGCTGGTTTCTTGCGATGCATAAAATTATAAGCCATTGATAAACCATACTCATTCATTCCATCCATCCTGCCAGTTACTCTAGAAGTAGGTCCTATTTGAGCTAAACCACTATCATTTGGTTTGTATAGTAAATATCGACCATCATAAGTAGAGGGATGATAATCATAATTACGTAGTAAATAGTCTTTCCCTTTAAAAACTGTACAACCACTATCTTTTAAATCAGTAAAACGATAGTGTCCAAAATTTAATATAATTTGTTTAGTAGGTAGATTCAAAACGTCTTGCATACCTATTAGCTCGTCCCAAATTTTAGGAGCATAAATTTGAAAAATATTATATGTTTCTCTGACATCGATATCAAATCTTGGATTTCTTTTTTTCCATTCTTTTTCACGATTTTTTAATAAAGGAGTTCTTTGTAACCATTTCGCTGTTTCGACTCCTAAGTCATAATGAGAACCACGAAAAGTCATGATATCGGATTGAACATTTTGCATGTTAGTCATCCTTTCATTTCAAATATTTACTTTAATGTAATCGTAAATTAACTTAATGTTAATTGAATTACTATGGATGAAATATTACAATCGAATTGTATTTTAGTGAGGGAATTTTTTAATCTATGGGAGTGATATCTATGATTTCAGATAGTTGTAGAGCGATTGCTGATTCTGTTAAGTCATGGTGGTTAAGTTAATATTTATTTATAAGAGTAACAATTGGTTTGGAATCTCGTTATTAATTTCAGTTTGATTATTTAAATTAATCTTTAATTGACATATTACCATAAATATATATTTAGTTGAGAATGATTAATTTTTGAAACGGGTATTTATTTATTGATAGAGATAAGTATGCTATCATAGTGAATTGTAGATATGCATATTAATTTTAGAGGTGAAAAGTAATGTGGAACTTTATTAAAGGTTTATTTAAATTTGTATTTAGCTTATTAGCTATCACTACAGTTGTAGTAGGCGTAGGTGTAGTTGCCTTTGCTTATATCTTCAAAAAAGATTTCGAAGATATTGAAAGAAAAACTAAAGAAATTGTTTCAGATATTGAAAATAATAATTAATTAGTTCTAATAGTTTAGTACTAATTTGAGATAATTGTTGGCAATGCTTTAATAAGCTATTGCCAACTTTTTTTTATGAGAAAGTAATATCAACAATATCTAAAATAGGGACTTTCTGATGATAGGTAGTACCTGGCTTTATCCCTTCAATTTCAAGATTTAATGAATCAATGCGATGTATATTAAGATTAACAAAATTAATATAACCTTCTTCATAATATTTTATATTAACAGGTTGAGATTTTTGTAATGCTTCGTGCAAGCGGATATTTAATTGAGCTAATTGATCGTCTGAAAGTACTGGTCTATCTATTTTATTTTGATCAATCATGTATTGATGGATAGTTTCGAATTGTTCGGGTAGCGTAGCGAACGGTTATATATATGTTGAAGAATATAGACTATTTTGTTTAAAATGAATCATATTTTAAGAAAAAATGAACAAAGTAAAAATATTAAATAGTCTTTTTTTATTACGTGTAATAAGTTTAATATGTATGATGTAAAAAGAATTTGAATAGTGTATACTTATACTATTAAAATTAGAAATGAGATTATTATGAAAATAGTAGAAGTAAAATCTAAGAATGGTACCAATTTTATGATTTTAGATGGTAATAATGAACCTATAGTAGATGCAGTAAGATATTTGAAGTATCTGGATAGTGTTAAGAAAAGTTTAAATACCAAGAAAACCTATGCCTATGCACTAAAAAATTTTTTTGTTTACTTAGAAAGTAAAAAGATATGCTATAAAGAAGTTAGTTTTGATAACTTTGTTGATTTTATAAGATGGATGAAAACACCTTTTGAATATGAGAATGTCCTCTCTTATCACCGAAAAGAAAAAAGCATTAGTCCTAAGACAATTAATCTGACTATGACTGTAGTATCTAATTTTTATGATTATCTCTATAGGAGTAAAAAATTAGATGTTAATTTCTATGATTTTATGCATATGGAAAGTAAATACTCTAAAAAATATAAAAGTTTCATGCATCACATAAATAAGGACTATAGAACGTTGAAAAATATTTTGAAAGTTAAAGAACCAAAGAAAAAAATAGAAGTGTTAACTAATGCGGAGGTTAAGAAATTATTAGAGGAAGCTAATAATATTAGAGATAAATTCTTAATACAATTACTATATGAAACCGGATTACGTATAGGTGAGGTATTATCATTACGTATTGATGATATTAAATTTGACTTTAGAAAAGGCCATCAAATAGTTTTGAAAAATAGATTTAATGATAATGGTACTTATTTGAAAACTGGGGAAAGAAAAATATTTATTTCCCAATCGTTAATTGATTTATACGATGATTATGTCTACGAAATAATTGACGAACTTTCAATATGTTCTGATTATCTTTTTGTAAAAATAAAGGGGAGAAATGTAGGAGAAGCTATGAATTATAGTGATATATATTCATTATTTAAAAGGCTAAAACATAAAACATCTATAAATGTTCATCCTCATTTATTTCGCCATACACATGCAACTGTTTTTTATAATGAAACTAAGGATATAAAACAAGTTCAAGAAAGACTTGGTCATAGTAATATACAAACGACTATTAATTTATATGTTCATCCCACTGAAGAAGATATACGTGAAGATTGGAATAAAGTAAAGCATCAATTTCAAGTTTTTAATAAAGGGGAATGACTATGTCAATACCAATTAATTTACCTACAAACAGTACTATGATTAATGAATTATGTACATTACAAAGTAGAACCATCAATATAAAAGGAGAGGTTTTAATAACTGAAATATATGATGATTACTTTTTTAAAAATGATGAGTGGCACATTACAGCTTTTAACAAATTCAAGCAATTTCAAGATAGTATCAAGAACTATAGAGACAAAAGAAAAAATGTTTTCTTTAGGATTAAAAGTAAAAATTTGAATTTAGAATTTAAATACCTTTTTTTGAAACTGATAGTTAAAGAGGATTGGTCCTTATCTAATTTATTTAATACTGGAGCAGTAAAGCTTAATAAGATTGCTAAGTTCTTTAATGAAGTTTATCCAAATTTAAATTCTTTACTTGATTGTGATATAAATACATTAGAAAAGCACTGGTTTAATTGGCTGACTGAAAATAATATACCAATAAAAAGAAGATCATCAACAATAGTTTTTGGTGATTATGAATACAAAAGCGGACTGGCTTCTTTTTTAAAGAATATGTACATTAATCTAATTAAGTTCATTGATAAGCGAGAAGAATGGGAAAAAGATAAATGGGATATTAGAAATTTAGAAAAATATGGATTGAGTTATAATAAAACACTAACTGGCAATTATTTAAACTTTGAAAAAATTGAGTCAATTAAAATGCGAGAATTAGCAAAAAAATATTTAAAAAATCGTTTGATAACTGGTGATATAGCATTTGCTACAGCAAGGTTTTATATAAGAGTTTTAACTAGGTTTTTTCAAAATATATCTAAAAATAAAGAAACAAGGAATAGTTTAAATGAACTAGATAGATGTCATATCGAAGCATATATAGAATTTTTGTTTGAATATGCAGCTAATAAACATTTGCAAAGTACTAAGAATTTTGTGAGAGAAGAATTAAAAACAATTAGAAGGTTCTTAAACGATATTATAACTCAAAACTATGCTATAGCACCGTACCAAGATATACGATTTTTAATTTATCCTCAAGACTTACCTAAACACGAAAAGAAAAATAGTAGCCAAATTGATTATATCCCAGATTTTGTATTGGAACAGCTTTTTGAGCATATAAATGATTTGCATAAAGATTTAATACCTGTAGTTTGGATAGCTTTTAAAACAGGATTAAGAATTTCTGATGTATTGACATTACAAAATAATTGCCTTGCAAAAGTTAATGGAAAGTATTCAATAATCACAGATATTGCTAAAACTTTTGTTAAAGGACATAGAATACCAATTGATAATAAATTAGCTGATATAATAGCAGTTTTAATAGCCGATTCTAAAAGTAAAAGTACAAAAGATAATAATCCTAATAATTATATTTTTGCTATTTATAAAGGAAAAAGAAAGGGAATGCCCTTTACACAACATATGGTCAGAGCACACTTAAATCATTTATCAAAGACTAAAAATATTATTGATGAACAAGGAGAAATCTTCCATTTCAAAACTCATCAATTTAGACATACCTATGCAGTAAAATTGTTAAATGGTGGAGCAGATATATTAACGATACAAGAATTATTAGCACACTCCTCACCAGAAATGACTCTAAGATATGCTAAGTTACTTGATGATACAAAGAGAAAGGCTTTTGAATCAGTTATTGATCAAGGAGCTTTTAGTTTTGATGTTGACGGTAAAATTAAAAATATACAGCATAGTAGTGAACTATCTGAAAAAGCATTGAATTCTTTATGGCAAGAACATAAATTAAACGCAATGGACAATCCTTATGGCACTTGTCATGCTAGATTGAGTGGTGATTGTCCATACATGGAAGCTCCGCCATGCCTGACTTGTAATTCTGGGAAACCATGTAAGGATTTAGCTATTGGATTTTCTGATTTAGATGTTGAAAAATATGAATTACATATCAAATCAACGGTCAAATCTATAGAATTAGCTAAAAATAATAATAGACAAGATATGGTTGAAAAGCATATAAATATATTAAATAAATATGAAGAAATACTAGGTAATATAAAAGATGGAAACATTATATTCGGGAGAAGTAATAGAATAAAAGTATAGAGGTTAAGATGGAAAAATTTAATAGACAAGAACAATTAAAACAGTTGCATGCAGAACGAAAAGTTAAAACCGAGAAAAAAGTTGATAAAGCAATAAATGATTTAGTTCAAAAAAATAAAGAAATTAACTTTAACATCGTTTCTAAACATTCAAAAGTTTCGAAAGCTACATTATATAAAAATAATAAAATTCGAAAGAAAATAGAGAAGTTACGTGAACAAAACAGAGAAATATTTGTTCATAAAAATAAAAATGACGGTAAAGATGCGTTAATCTCCTCTTTAAAAAGAAAAGTAAATTCTTTAGAAAAAGAGAAAAAAATGTTGAAAGAAGAAATTAGCGTTTTATATTCTAGGCTGTATGAGGATATTTAAAATAATGGACAATAAAATTGAAAAGATTCTAGAAGATATTAATAAATTACAAGGCTATAAAGTAACATATCAATATGCTACTGCTATAAATATAAAAGATAATAACATGAACCCTTGGTTTGAAAAAATTGAGGAAATTCTATTGAATGTAAAAGGAGTTATACGCATTTTATCTCCTGACAACCCCCCGGTAAATTATGATTATTGGATTTTACCTGGAAGATATAAAAGACATACAAAAGAATATCACGAAAAACTAGAAAAATTTTTAGAAAAATTTGCTACTAATGCAAATATTAATGATGGATTGTTTGATCAAAATAATATACATGGATACAAATATAAAAAATATATATTCACTCCACATATTGAAATTACTCATGAGAACACTTTGAATTTATTTTTTTTAACCTTAACTATATTTAACAATGGTACATTTGTTATAGAAATCATTGAAGACTTAGAGAGTATAAACTTTGGAAGCGACTTGTATAGTACTTTCTCATGTGTAAAAGATAAGATATATCCTCTAATTAATCAAGAAAAAAATAATAGACAAAGACAGTATCAATTGTATGGTAATAGACATTGTAAAAATATTAGAGATGTTTCTAGACAAATTAATAGAATTATAAAAATTAATAGTAAGGATATTTTTGAATATAAAGTATCTAAAAATATGGGTTTTGAAGTTTATTATTTAGCTAATGAAAATGAATTTACTGATGATCCTTTCTATGAGGACGTGAAGATTCAAGAGTGGTTAGTAAATGCGCCTATTTTTTCATTTGAAGGAAAAAGTAAACATTTTAGGCAAGATGGTTATAGCGATAATTATATAAACTTCTTGAATAAAGCATCTGTTTTTGTAGTTTGGATGGATGAGCAAGAAGAAGATGTTTTAGAAAAATGTTCTCAAATGGCACTTTATTTCAATAGTTCTGCTAATTTCTTTTTCTTAGAAACTATGTTAAATGAATTACAATTGTATGGGTATCAACAATATAATTTAAATGGAAAAAAAGAAGCCCTATATTTTAGACAATGGATACTAAATTTCAAGAGATCTATTGCAATTATTTATAGAACAGAGCTTTTACCTAGTTTATATTTATATTTGTATCTAAAGAATAATAATGATTTTAAATCTCCACAATATATTGAAGAATTAAACAAAGAAGAATTATCACTAATTGAATTGGAGCAGTCATATAAGGAAGAAGAAAGAAGCGAAAAATTAAATAAACTTTTGTTAATAATAAGTCTTTTATCAATTTTCCAAGTAGTAGAAATTTTTTTCAGTGATAAAAATAATATATTTAATATCAGTATGATACTTATAATGATTTTGCTAGAAGTATTTCGAAAAAGGTAATTATAAGAACACTATTTAAACTTTTTAAAAGTTTAAATAGTGTTAAGTGATACTACAAACGTTAGCATTATTTAAATTATATATATTATTGTTAGTATCAGAAAAGGAAAATGTATTACTAATTTCATCCTTTTTTAAAATTTTTCCTGTATATTTTGAAATGTTACCGTCTTCCCAATATGAGATTGTACATAACTCATCATTTTGAATTTTTATTTGAAAAATCTGATCTAAATTATCTAATGAATCATGTGTTAGCAATGGTTTTTCTATTTTATTTTGATCCTTTATAATTTGTTCTAAAATTTCAAACTGTTGCGGGAGAGTCGCAAAAGCTTGCCATTTGATTTTTCCACGCCCTTGAGGGATTTTAGGGTTTAAATATTTTCTTGGTATTTTTCTATAATCAGTTTCATATTTATATTCATCTGGCGCATTAGGATTTGGAATCATGTTTACCACCTCATCATCATTGTAGAACGTATGTTCTTTTTTTGGCAAGGATTATATAATTTTTTAATGTGATTAATTAATTAATTTAAAATAAGTTATTTTCTATATGGAAAAGTTGAGTAAGATTATCGAGCATTTATAATTATAGTAACTGGAATTATGATGTTTGGTATGTTAATAGTATTTTCTCTTTTAAAAAATGTGAACATAAAAAAATAGAACATATATAATTATAAATAATATATATGTTCTTCGATATTATGAAGTTTTATGAAAGATAGAATTATATCAGTTTTTGTAGTACATTTAGACTATTAAAATTTGTTTATTACATTCTTGGCGGTTTCACTTATCAATTTATCATTAGGTTTATCACTTTTATTGTCTTTATTCGTAAAAATGACTAAAATAATAGGTTCAGATTGGTTCTTAGGATAAACAAAAGCTACATCATTTCTAGAAGCATATGTTATTGCTTGACCACTTTTATCAGCAACCTTATAGTCTTTTGGAACACCATCTTTAATTAAAGTGTCTCCGTTTTTATTATTTAACATTAAATCAAGTAAGAAATTTTTATTTTTTTTGCTTAATTTTCCATTTGCGATAAGTTTATTTAAAGTCTTGCCGAAAGCAGCAGGCGTTGAAGTATCTTTTTTGCTCTTTGGTGAATAGTAATTTAATTCTATTTCATATCTAACTGGATTTGTTACTTTATCTCCCAATTTTTTTAAACGTTTTTTAATTTTTTTGATTCCACCGATTTCGTTTATAATTTTATTGTTTGCTGTATTATCACTATACTTCATTGAAGCCTCAATAAGTTCTTTTAAAGTGATATCTTTTCCTACATATTTTTCTAAAATAGGAGAATAAGCAACTATATCATCTTTGTTAATATGTACTTTTTTATTTAACTTATTATAAGGTACTTGTTCTAACAAAATAGCACTATTTATCGCTTTTGAAGTTGAAGCATAGGCAAATCTCTTATCGGCATTAAATTTTACTTCCTTACCACTTTTAGTATCTAATGCATAGACACCAATATTAGCATTATATTTCTTTTCTAAATTATTTAACTCTTTAGCATGTGAACTGGTTGAATTACATGCACTTAAAACTAAAGCAATTGCAATTAAAAGTATTAACTTTTTCAAAATATACCCTCCAATATTACAGTTGTAATTTCTATAAATCAATAATATTACAATTGTAATATTCGCGTCAATAGTTTATTATAAATATTTGAAAGAAGGTGTTGAAATGGCTAAGTTATTAATAATGAGCATAGTAAGCTTTTGTTTTATATTTCTATTGTTATTATTTTTTAGGTACATATTAAAACGCTATTTTAATTATATGTTAAATTATAAAGTTTGGTATCTAACTCTTCTTGCAGGATTAATTCCTTTCATCCCTATTAAATTCTCTTTTTTTAAATTTAATAATTTGAATAATCAAGAGCCCACAGTTGAAAGTAATTCACACAATTTGAATCCTAACATAAATACCACTAAACCTGTTCATGAGTTTACAACAGACATCCATAAGTTTAATTGGGATTCAATAGATAATATCTGCACAGTTATTTGGATAGTTTTAGTTATTATTTTAAGTTTTAAATTTTTAAATTCTTTATTATATCTTAAGTATTTAAAGAAACAGTCACTTTATCTAAATGAAAAAGAAAAAGATAAAATAAACAAGATACTTTTCAATCATCAATATAAAAGAAATATTGTGATTCGAAAAGCAGAATCTATTCATTCTCCAATAACTTTTTGGTATGGAAAATATATTATTTTGATTCCCAGTTTATATTTTAAAAGTATAAATGACAAAAAACTAAAATATATAATATTGCACGAGTATGCTCATGCTAAAAACAGAGATACTTTGCATTTAATTATCTTTCATATTTTTTCTATTGCTATGAGTTATAATCCACTAATACAAATTGTAAAAAGAAAGATGATTCATGACAATGAAGTAGAAGCCGATAGATTTGTCCTTAATAATATTAACAAAAATGAATTTAAGTCTTATGCGGAAGCTATTATGGATTCCGTATTAAAAACCTCATTTTTCAACAAAAATATATTAAGCCATTCATTTAATGGTAAAAAATCATTACTCAAAAGAAGATTAATTAATATAAAAGAAGGCAATCTGAAGAAGCAGTCAAAATTAATTCTAATTTTTATTTGTATTTTTACTTTTTTTATCATGATAATTCAAAGCCAGTTTTTAATGGGGCAATCCTTAACTGATTATAATTATAAAAAGCCCTTACAAAGCGATTACCAAATTTTAGATGAAAGTAAAAATTTTGGTTCAAATAGTGGATCTTTCGTTATGTACAGCATGAAGAAAGACAAATACTATATTTATAATGAAAAAGAAAGTAGAAAAAGATATTCTCCTGATTCAACTTACAAAATTTATTTAGCACTGTTTGGACTTGACCGTCATATTATAAGTGATAAAAATTCACGTATGTCATGGAATCATAATCATTATCCTTTCGATTCTTGGAATAAGGATCAAGATTTAAATACGGCAATACAAAACTCAGTTAATTGGTACTTCGAACGTATTAGTAATCAATTATCAAAGAACTATACTTCTGATCAACTCAAGCAATTAAATTATGGTAATAAAAATTTGGGAAGTTATAAAGCCTATTGGTTGGAAGATAGTTTGAAAATATCTAATCTTGAACAAGTAATAGTTTTAAAAAATATGATGGAACAAAATAACCATTTTAGTAAAAATGAAAAGAAACAATTATCTTCTTCGTTATTGATTAGAAAAAATGAAAATTATGAATTGTATGGGAAAACAGGTACAGGTATAGTAAACGGGAAATATAATAATGGGTGGTTTGTAGGTTACGTAATTACAAATCATGATAAGTATTATTTTTCTACACATTTATCAGATGAAAAAGCCTCTGGTGAAAATGCTAAATTCATAAATGAAAAAATATTAAAAGAAATGGGTGTTTTAAATGGCCAATAAGCAAGTTGAAATATCTATGGCTGAATGGGATGTTATGAATATAATATGGAATAAAAAATCAGTATCAGCTAATGAAATTGTAGTTGAGATTCAAAAAAATAAAGAAGTTAGCGATAAGACGATTAGAACATTAATTACAAGACTATATAAAAAAGAGATTATAAAACGCTATAAATATAATAATATTTATTTTTACTCATCAATTATTAAAGAAGATGATATTAAAATGAAAACTGCTAAAACCTTTCTTAATAAATTGTATGGAGGGGATATGAAAAGTTTAGTGCTTAATTTTGCGAAAAATGAAGAATTAAATAACAAAGAAATTGAAGAATTGCGAGACATTTTAAATGATATTAGTAAAAAATAAATAGATATAGGGTTCAAACATAATACATATATAAATTATGTTTGAACCCTATTAAATTAGATTTTTTATGAGATTAGTACATATAATAAATGGCGCCCATTTAACCATGCCACGACCAGCCGGAATATTCCTATCTAACATTTCACGTGGAATATTTCGATAATCCGTTTCATTCTTTATATCCGTCATCTTTAGATCACCTCGTTCGATATAATTCTATTATACGAACATTTGTTCTATTTTGCAATACAAAATTGCTGGCTATATTTTTGTGATTTTAAGCCAGCTTGAGAGTGTATTCAATTTTTAAAAAATAATTAGAGTAAAATAGAGTCCTAGTAACGTTATAAATAGTACAGGAATAGTAATCACTATACCCGTTTTAAAATATGTTCCCCATGATATTTTAACACCTTTTTGAGTTAATACATGAAGCCACAATAAAGTTGCTAAAGAGCCAATTGGAGTGATTTTTGGACCTAAATCAGAGCCAATAACGTTTGCATAGACCATACCATCTTGAATTAATCCTTCAGAATTAGATTGAGCAATAGCAATTGCATCTAATAAAACAGTGGGCAAGTTATTCATAATAGAAGAGAGGAAGGCTGCAATGAATCCCATACCCATAATACTACTGAATAGCCCATGGTTTGAAATAGAATTCAAAATATTCCCTAGTACTAATGTTATACCTACATTTTTCAATCCATACACTACAAGATACATACCAATTGAAAATATAACTATATTCCAAGGAGCTTCTATTAAAACTTCTTTAGTATTAACTGCTTTAGAACGACTCGCTAAGAGTAGGAATACAAAAGCAATAATTAATGCTATGAAAGCCACGGGAACATGAATAAACTCACTTGTTAAATAACCTATTAATAAAATAATAAGAATAATCCAAGACGTTTTAAAAAGTTTCTTATCTCTTATAACTGATTGAGGTGTGGCTAAATCTTCAATATTTGTACTTTTAGGAAGAGATTTTTTAAAATAAAGCCAAAGCACAAATATGCTTGCTAAAAATGAAAATAAATTTGGAATTATCATTCTTAAAGCATATTGAATAAATGTGATGTTAAAGTAGTCAGCTGAAACGATATTGACTAAATTACTGACAGTGAGTGGTAGGGAAGTGGTATCGGCTATAAATCCACTTGCTATAATAAATGGGAATATTGTTTTTTTATCAAAACCTAAGCTCCTTACCATAGCTAACACTATTGGTGTAAGAATAAGCGCGGCACCATCATTGGCAAATAGAGCAGCTACTACAGCACCTAAAGTCATTATAAAAATAAACATTCTAAGGCCATAGCCTTTTGAAGCAATAATCATATGCAAAGCAGCCCATTCAAAGAAGCCAATACGGTCTAAAATGAGTGATATTAAAATTATAGCAACGAAAGTTAACGTTGCATTCCATACTATATTTGTAACTGTAACAATATCAGTTAGAGATACAACGCCTGTAATAATAGCTAAAAGTGCACCAGCTACAGCAGTAATTCCTATATTTAATCCTTTTGGTTGCCAAATAACAAAAATTAAAGTTATAACGAAAATAACAATAGCTATAAAGGTCATAAATGATTCACTCGACTTTCTCTATGCAAGAGTAAATAGATTATAAATTTAATGAACATACTATAGAATATCAATTTTCATATATTTTTTCTATAGAGGAAAGTGCAAAAGTTTTAATTGTAAATCGCTGACACTTATAGTTAAAATTAAACCAATAATGATTAATTTTACGGAGGGATAAATATGACTATTGGATATATTGGTTCTTATACTAAGCAAAATGGTAAGGGAATTTACCGTTTCGAATTAGAAGATTTAAAAGGGACAATAAAAGAAGTTCAAACAGGTTATGAAATAGAGGCGTCTACATATTTAACTAGAAATGAAAACTATTTATACGCCATTACTAAAGAAAATGAAAATTGTGGTGTAGCAAGCTTCAAAA
This sequence comes from Staphylococcus sp. HMSC06C11, assembly GCF_001808345.1. Taxonomy (NCBI): domain Bacteria; kingdom Bacillati; phylum Bacillota; class Bacilli; order Caryophanales; family Staphylococcaceae; genus Staphylococcus; species Staphylococcus sp. HMSC06C11. Next base: position 59,985 of record NZ_KV793031.1, on the reverse strand, counting down.
TAATGCAAAATGGTGATTTAGAACTAATTAATAAATGTTTAGCATCTAAAAATGGAACAGGATGTTATATACAAATTTCAAGTGATAACAATTATTTATTTGAAGCTGTTTATGGTGCTGGAATTGCACGAATTTATAAGTTAAATAATGATACTGGAGAAATTGAAAAACTTATTGAAGAAATTGAACATGAATATCCAACAGGTCCACATGAAAGGCAGGAATCCCCGCATGTCCATTTTTTAAATGAAACGCCAGATAATAAATATGTAGTAGCAACCGATTTAGGCTCAGATAGAATTGTTGCTTATACATATGGTGACCAAGGTTTAAAAGAATATGCTGTTTCACAATTTAAAGAAGCGGATGGCACAAGGCACATTACTTTTAGTAAAGATGGTAAATACGCATATGTAGTTCACGAATTATCTAATTATGTAAGTGTAACTGAATATAATGATGGTGAATTTAAAGAAATTGAGAGACATCTTACAATACCTCAAGATTTTAAAGAAGAATCGAAATTAGCTGCGGTAAGATTATCTCATGATCAGAAACATTTATATGTAAGTAATAGAGGTCATGATAGCATAGCTATTTACGAAGTTGTTAATAACGGAAAATCATTAAAAATGGTGGATATTCAACCGACTAAAGATGAATTTCCTAGAGATTTTAATATTACGCCGGATGATAACTTTGTAGTATGTGCTCATCAAGAAGGTGAGTCTAAAGTAACTGTGTTTAAAAGAGATAGTGTCACAGGAAAACTTGAATTTATTGATGACCACGAAAGTGCACCTGAAGGTGTTTGCGTCTTATTCTAAATGATCAAGCTCCATATGTAATTAATAAGCTTAATAAGCGATGCCATTCTAAAAGGTACACTAAAATTTTACCTTTCAGAAATGCATTCACACCAAATTACATATGGAGCGTTATTATAGTTAATTATTTAATTTTTAAAGAAGGCTTTAATATATTTAAATTTGCCTTTATAAGGCGGGAAATAGATACTTGATTCTAAACGTGTAGATTTAAATGTATATGATTTCATATGACTAAAGGTATCAAAAGAATATTTGCCATGATATTGACCGATACCTGAAGCCCCAATGCCACCAAATGGTAAATTAGGATTTGCTAAATGCATAAGTGTATCATTTATAGCTCCGCCACCGAATGATAATTCCTCTAATACGCGGTGTGTAGAATTTTCATCCTCACTAAAAAGATATAAACTTAAAGGTTTAGATTTACTCTGAATAATTTGAATTGCCTCATCGAAATCATCATAAGTAATAATTGGTAGAATAGGACCAAAAATCTCTTCCTGCATAACTTTATCTTGTAGATTAACATTGTCTATTAATGTAGGTTCAATATATAAATCTTCTTCAAAGCTTTTACCACCGAAAATAGTTTTACTCTCATGAGTTTCTAATAATTCATTTAAGCGGTTGAAATGTTTTTGATTAACAATTCTTCCAAAATCAGGACTTTCTTTGATGTTTTCCCCATAAAATTCTGTAATTGTTTGTTTTAGTGCTTTAATAAAATCATTTTTAACTTTTCGATCAATTAGTATATAATCAGGTGCTACGCATGTTTGTCCTGCATTCGTAAATTTTCCGAAACTAATTCTTTCACTAGCGACTTTTAAATTTGCAGTTTGGTCAATAATGACTGGAGATTTACCACCTAACTCTAAAGTAACAGGTACCAGATTTTTAGCAGCCGATTCATAGATGATTTGACCAACTTTTTCGCTACCAGTGAAAAACATATAGTCGAACGGTAAATGAATTAATGTTTGAGTTTCCTCAATGCCACCTTTCACAACTGAAATATAATTCTCTTCAAAAGTTTCTTGAATTATATCTTGAATTACTTCTGCTACGTTAGGGGTAAGTTCAGAGGGTTTAACAATGGCAGTATTACCTGCAGCGATGGCTCCAATTAAAGGTTCGAATACTAGCTGTACAGGATAATTAAAGGGACCAATAATTAAAACAGTACCGTAGGGTTCGTTTTTGATATAACTTTTAGTTGGAAATAAATAAAGCGGTGTTTCAACTTGTTTAGTTTTAGCCCAATTTTTTAGTTCTTTTCTGGCAAGTTTAATGCTTTTTAGTAATATACCAATTTCTGTAGCATAAGCTTCTACTTTGCTTTTTCCTAAATCTTTATTAAGTGCTTCTAGTAAAGCTTGTTCATGATTTTTGATACTTTTACTTAAAGCTTTTAATTGGTGCTTCCTAAATTTTAAATCTTTAGTTTTATTTGTTTTGAAAAATTGCTTGCTAATATTAAATTGTTGTTCAATATCGTTCATTTTAAAGTTTTACCTCCCTGAAATTTTTATGGTAGTAAAAGAGGTCTATGTACTCACTTGAATTTTTAATTAGGAAAACAATAAGACACTTAACAAATTTATACCCCAAAAAAGCTCTATTAATGTTATTTTTTATAATAAAAAAAGGAGCATTTTAAAATGCTCCCAAATTCATTTAAAATTAATTCAAATAATTATGATAATACTTCAGTAATTTGAGGTACCACTTGTTTCTTACGAGAAACTACGCCAGATAAGAAGGCCATACCATCATCTAATTGAACATTAAATGCTTCGCCTACTTTATCTTTTTCAGCACCGACAACTAAAATTTTAGAATCACTGTTAATAATATCAGTTACTACAAGTACGAATAAGTCATATTTTTCGTTTGCGCTTATCTCTAACATTACTTTTTCTAATTCATCTTTACGGTTAAGTACTTCGTCGATATCTACAGTGTTAACTTGTGCGATACGAGTGACATAGTCGCCCATAGTAAATGATTTAGCATCCATACCTAATAGGGTTTCTGCAGATTTATCAGTAGTAGAAGCACCAGCTTTTAGCATATCTAAACCATAGCTATCTAAATCAACATTGGCAATTTCTTTTAATGCTTGAGCTGCGTTAACATCTTCTTCAGTACATGTAGGTGATTTAAATAATAAGCTATCTGAAATTATAGCTGAAATCATTAAACCAGCAATTTCAGGTTTAATTTCAAATCCACGTTCTTTATACATTTTGTATAAAATAGTAGCAGTACATCCCACTGGTTCAGCTCTGTAATAAAGTGGGGAAGCTGTTTCGAAATTTGCGATACGGTGGTGATCAATCACGTGTCTTACAGATGCGTCAGCGATTGAATCAGCACTTTGTTGAAATTCGTTATGGTCAACTAAAATAACATCTTCATTATTTAAGTCTTCAGATAATAATTCTGGGGCTTCTACTTTAAAGTAATCTAAAGCGTATTGTGTCTCAGCACTAACTTCACCTAATCGGTAAGCTTTTGCTTCAGAGTTACCAGTTTGTTGTTCAAAATCAGCCATGATAATAGCTGAAGAAATTGCATCTGTATCTGGATTTTTGTGCCCAAAAATAAAAGTTTTTGTCATTTTCAATATCTCCTTATTCATTTATATTTAATCACATTTTAGCATGATTTTAGTTTAATCTTCTACCTTAGCACCTAGTGAGTTTTGGAAATGCGCTAGTGCCCAAATATGCCCTTCTTGGTTAAAGGATGCTACACCTCGGCTTGGAATTGTGACGTTATAACCTAAGTTATAGGCTGAAATCGCTGTATGTAACACACATATATCCGTGCAAACACCTACAATTTCTACATTTTTAATATCACGTTCTCTCAACAAACTATCTAATGGTGTACCATAAAATGAATCATATCTTGTTTTATCCAAGTAATGGACTTGTGAATTATGCTTGTTTTTCTCGTATATTTCACCAACTTTTCCATATAAACTACGGCCATTTGTTCCATAAATGTTATGAGGTGGAAAAAGTTGTGTCTCAGGGTGGTACAGGTCATTCTCATAATGGACATCCATTGTAAAAAAGATATCTTCTTGATGGTCAAGATACGTTTCAATTCTACTTAAAATATAATCCTCTATTTCTTGACCAGGCTTCCCACAAGTAAGTTTTCCATCATTCGCAATAAAATCAATAGAATAATCCACTATAATTAGTGCGTTTTTATTCATTAAAACATCCTCCCTCTAATGTGTTTAAAAAGCACTATATTGGTATATTTATATATAAATAAGACTTTTTGATGTGTATTTATACTAAAATTAATTTTTAAAATAAATACAATATCATTAATGAAATATAACTTTAGTATATAGAGTTCACATCAAGCATACAATCATTATTTTTTAATAAAACGGGGGGATTACCGAATGTTCATTAATGCCAGGGAATTTGGTTTAACTGGAGAAAATAAATATAAAGACACAAGAGCAATTCAAAAAGCATTAAATTATGCCAAAAAAGGTAAACACACTGTTTTTATCCCAAAAGGTACATATCATATTAGAAAAGCTTTGGTCATTTATGATTCTACAACGTTGCTACTCGATGATGAGGCAGTTCTTTTGCGAGTAGGGAAAGATGCATTGCTAAAAAATGGTAAACCTTATATTTTTTACCATAAATATTCTGGAAATAGTCATATTTATATTAAAGGTGGCACGTTTGATATGAATGGGGGCGACTTTCCATACAACAATACTGCTATGAGTATAGGTCATGCTGAAGATATTCAACTTATAGGCGTAACCTTTAAAAATATAGTGGGTGGACATGCATTAGATGCATGTGGTTTAAATGGCTTACATATTACAGATTGTTCATTCGAGGGTTTTCTCGACATAGATGGAGATCGTTCATTTTCAGAAGCAGTTCAATTAGACATTCAAGTGCCAGGTGCATTTCCTAAATTCGGCACAACTGATGGTACGATTACTAAGAATGTTGTTATAGAGAATTGTTATTTTGGTAATTCTGATCATCCGAAAATGAAAGCATGGAATCGTGCAATAGGTTCACACGCAAGTCGCTATAATAAATTTTATGACAATATTCATATTAGAAATAATGTGTTTGATAAACTGAAAGAATTTGCTTTAACACCGCTAAAGTCTAAGAATACATTTATTTCAAAAAATGAATTCAAATCATGTAATGGTGGTATACGATTTCTTGGCGTGAAAGATGGTAAAAATGCAGCAGACCCTCAAACAGGTCAAGTTATGGGTACACAAGCAGGGGAAAATTTCAATGTGATTGGTAATACCTTTACAGGAAAGATGGAGAGAGATGCAGTTCATATAAGGAGTTATAATGATGTGAAACATCAACATGTATTTATAGCAGGTAATCATTTCGATGATTCAACGCAAACTCTACATCTAGAGGATATAAAAGATCTAACTCTTAATCAGGAAGAGGAATTTTTAAAAGTCGAAAAAATTAATGTCGAATAGCTATGCAAATATATTAATAAATCTTAAGCATCATTAAAAAATAAATAAATTAAACAATAAACCCGCTAAATAACTTTTGTTTAGCGGGTTATTTAAATATTTGAATTTCTAAAATCTTTTATTAAACGAACCTATTAAATTTACTGTAAAATCTAACGTTTTTAAAATAGTAATTACTTTATTAACATCGTTGGTTACAGGTGTGTCTGCTTGTACGAAGAAGCGGTACATTCCCAATTGAGTTTTTAAAGGTCGTGATTCAATCCATGAGAGGTTGATATTAAATAATGCAAAAGTATTTAATACGCTCGCTAACAAACCAGGTTTATCATACTGAGGGGTAATTAAGAACATGGTTGTATTAGTATCATCTTCAAAGTGTGTGTGATTTTTAACAATTAAAAAGCGTGTGACATTATGCGGATAATCTTGAATATGCAAATCAATAGGTTGATATCCATAAGTTTCTCCACTACCTAAAGGCGCAATAGCACCTATACCTTTGGCTATTTTATCTAAACTTTGAATTGTACTGTCTGTATAATCGTACAGAAATTGATGTTGGTGTATATAATTGGTTGTTTGACTGATAGCAGGCGCGATTGAGTAGACTTTTTTAATGTCATGTAAACTATCAGAAGGATAGCCATACAATGCAAAATCAATATCTAAGTGAATTTCACCATGAGCATAAATTTTTTGTTCAGCTAATGCGTCAGCTACGATGTTAATCGTACCTTCGATAGAATTTTCTATGGGCACGATACCGATTGAGTTATCGTCACTTGAGACTGCTTTAATCACTTCGTGAAGGTTTGACTTAGCTAAATATTCGATATCATTTTCTAAAATAAGTTTTTGTGAAGTGAGATAAGAGAAAGTTCCCTTAGGTCCTAAATAATATAATCGCATGTTTCACCCCTATAATTTTAATGAAAAGGGCACTTCATAGGTTCATTCTTTTTATAGTAGAAATTAGTTGATCGCATCGTATTATCATAACCATGATGATAGTTAGATGTTAACGTTGGCGATAAAGGTGGTGCTAACCATGACCATTTACCAGTCACGTGTCTATCATGCTTTAGTTCATCTCGTTCAAACATTTCAAACTGCTTTGAGGCAGTTAAATGGTCGACAATAGAAACGCCCTCAGCTTTAAAGGAATGATATACGGCATAGTTTAATTCTAAAAGTGCTCGATCCTTATTAAATGAATTATTTTTAAGTGTATCAAATTCGAAGGCTTCTGCAACTTTTTCTAAAAGATTATAACGATAAGTATCTATGAAATTACGTACACCTATCTCAGTTACCATATACCATCCATTAAACGGTGCAGTAGGATAAATGATTCCGCCAATTTTTAAATCCATATTGGAAATGATTGGCACTGCATACCATTTTAAATTTAAATGTGCTAATTTTGGATACTGGTCATGAAATATAGGTACCTCTTTAATAAGATGTTTTGGATACTCATGAAATTTTAGTGCTTCATTAGGCATTTGATATATCAAAGGTAATATATCGAAATCTGTACCCTCACTGCTCCATCCTAAATGTTGAGCCAATCGTGTCACTTTTTTCTCAGATGGATCTCCTGCTTTGTCATAACCTGCATAACGAATAAGCTGATTATTATATATTTTTGGGCCATTTTTGGGTGAATAAATTGTAATAAGTGGCTTGATTTTACCATTATTAGTCGCTTTATTTATATGTTGGTGAATTGTATCAATGAATTCTTCTTCATTTTCAACATGACGCGCATCTTCCACATTTAGAGATTCCCAAAATAGTCTCCCAATACAACGATTAGAATTTCTCCATGCCATTTTCGATCCATATACTAATTCTTCATAAGTATGGGTGTAGCTTCCTGTCTCTTTAATTTCTTCTTCAATTTCATTAAGTCTTTGTTGAGTTTCACTTGAGCTATAATTTAATTCATTAAACATGGTTTGAATAAATGATTTAGCTTCATCTAATAACATTTAAAACACCTCATCCGTATTATAATCGAGGTTTTAAAAATACTCAGTTAAAATATTCAATTGTCATGAATTTGTCGTTTAGAGTTTTGTGACAACCAAATTTAAAAACTATTATAACATTCTGACTTCTTAGGTAAGTCGTTTACTTTCACAATGTGAATTATGATAAACTAGTCGTAAATGACTCGGTTGATTGGAGAGATTTGAGTGTACCAATTTAAAGATGACAGCTTAATGCTACAAAATGACTTATATCAAATTAATATGGCGGAAAGCTACTGGAATGACGGCATTCACGAAAGAACTGCTATTTTTGATTTATATTTTAGAAACATGCCTTTCAACAGTGGTTATGCGGTTTTTAATGGTTTAAAACGTGTAATTGACTTTATAGAGAATTTTGGTTTCTCTGATGCTGATATAGACTATTTAAAAACAATAGGCTATAAAGATGATTTTCTAAGTTATCTAAAGAATTTAAAATTTACAGGTAATATTCGCTCTATGCAAGAGGGGGAATTATGTTTCGGTAATGAGCCATTAATAAGAGTTGAGGCTCCTTTAATTCAAGCTCAACTTATTGAAACAATTTTATTAAATATAATTAATTTCCACACACTTATAGCGACTAAGGCGAGTAGAATCAGACAAATCGCTATGAATGATACATTGATGGAATTTGGAACTAGAAGAGGTCAAGAAATTGATGCTGGCTTGTGGGGGGCTCGCGCAGCCTTTATTGGTGGATTTGACTCAACTAGTAATGTAAGAGCGGGTAAGCTATTCGATATACCAGTTTCAGGTACGCATGCGCATGCATTAGTTCAAACATATGGTGAGGAGTATACAGCATTTAAAAAATATGCTGAACGACATAAAAATTGCGTCTTTTTGGTAGATACTTTCCATACATTAAAATCGGGCGTGCCTACAGCAATAAAAGTAGCTAAAGAGTTGGGTGACACTATCAACTTTATTGGAATTAGATTAGATTCTGGAGATATTGCTTATTTATCTAAAGAGGCAAGACGTATGTTAGACGAAGCTGGCTTCACAGAAGCTAAAATTATTGCTTCAAATGATTTGGATGAGCAAACAATAACAAGTTTGAAAGCACAAGGAGCTAAAGTGGACGCATGGGGTGTGGGAACTAAATTAATTACTGGTTATGATCAACCTGCACTCGGTGCAGTATACAAACTAGTAGCCATTGAAACGGAGGATGGTACTTTTAGTGATAGAATCAAGCTTTCTAATAATGCTGAAAAAGTAACAACTCCTGGTAAGAAGAATGTCTATCGCATTATTAATAAAAAGACTGGAAAAGCAGAAGGTGACTATATTACGCTTGAAGGAGAAGATCCATCAACTGAAAAACCTCTCAAACTATTCCATCCAGTACATACGTATAAAATGAAATTTATTAAATCATTTGAAGCGAAAGATTTACATCATACCATCTTTGAAGCTGGTAAGTTAGTATATCAACTTCCTAGCGAACGTGAAGCTCAGGCATATTTAACTAAAAGTTTAGATACACTTTGGGAGGAAAATAAGCGTTACTTAAACCCTCAAGAATATCCTGTAGATTTAAGTGCTAAATGTTGGGAAAACAAACATAAACGTATCTTTGAAGTAGCAGAACGTGTTAAAGAGATGGAGGAAGATCATGAGTAAATTACAAGATATTGTTGTTAAAGAAATGAAAGTTAAACAACAGATTGATAGTGAAAAAGAAGTAAATGAAATCAAACATTTCATTAAGTCTTATGTTCAATCTCATTCTTTTATTAAATCGCTAGTACTTGGAATTTCTGGAGGACAAGATTCTACATTAACAGGAAAAATTGTACAGTTAGCTGTAAATGAATTACGCTCTGAGGGACGTGAATGTAAGTTTATAGCAGTTAAATTACCGTATGGTGTACAAAAGGATGCTGATGAAGTAGAAGATGCACTGCAATTTATAGAACCTGATGAAACAGTTATAGTTAATATCAAACCTGCAGTAGACCAAAGCGTCCAATCTCTTAAGGAAGCGGGTATCGAATTGACAGATTTTCAAAGAGGAAATGAAAAAGCTCGAGAACGTATGAAAGTTCAATTTTCGATTGCTTCAAACCAAAGTGGAATCGTTGTTGGAACTGATCATTCTGCTGAGAACATTACTGGTTTCTATACTAAATATGGTGATGGTGCGGCTGATATTGCTCCAATTTTTGGATTGGACAAAAGACAAGGTAAGCAGTTATTAAAGTATTTAAATGCACCAAAACATTTATATGAGAAAGTACCAACTGCAGACTTAGAAGATGATAAGCCACAATTACCTGATGAGGAAGCTCTAGGTGTGACTTATGATCAAATAGATGATTATCTCGAAGGTAAAGATATACCCTCTGAAGCGCGAGAAACTATTGAGAAACATTATGTTAGAAATGCGCACAAACGTGAACTTGCATATACTAGATATACTTGGCCTAAAAACTAAAATTTGAAATAAAATTATTCTTAGTGACAAAATAATGTGTGACTGGTAAAATGATTTGGATTTATAGTTAGAAAAGAGGAATAATATGTCGGCAATCGCTCATAATCCATGGCTAATGGTATTGGCCATATTTGTAATCAATGTCTGTTATGTCACATTCTTGACGATGAGAACCATTTTAACATTGAAAGGCTATCGTTACATTGCTGCAGTGGTAAGTTTCCTTGAGGTACTTGTATATGTTGTTGGTTTAGGATTAGTTATGTCTAGTTTAGATCAAATCCAAAACATTTTTGCATATGCATTAGGCTTCTCAGTTGGAATCATCGTTGGTATGAAGATAGAAGAAAAACTAGCGTTAGGTTATACCGTAGTCAATGTGACTTCGTCAGAGTATGAATTAGATTTACCTAATGAATTAAGAAATTTAGGTTATGGTGTAACTCACTATGAAGCGTTTGGACGTGATGGTAGTCGAATGGTTATGCAAATTTTAACGCCACGTAAATATGAATTTAAGCTTATGGATACCATAAAAAACCTTGACCCTAAAGCGTTTATCATTGCTTATGAACCTAGAAATATTCATGGTGGATTCTGGGTTAAAGGGGTACGCAGACGTAAACTTAAAGCTTACGAGCCAGAACATCTAGATGTTGTAGTAGAACATGAAGAATTAGAAAGTGCGAAGACAAATGAGCAAAAAGTTTAAAGTTGAAGATAATGAGACCATTGCTGATTGCTTAGCTCGTATGCGCGAAGAAGGTTTTATGCCAACTCGTAGAATGGAAAAACCAGTCTATAAAGAAAATAAAGATGGAAGTATAGAAGTGCTCAAACAGGATATAATTTTTGTGGGTAAACCTATTAATTAAATCCATAATGCAAATTTCAATTGTGGTGCTTTTTAAAATTTTGAGTAGAACGGATATTTGTTTTGAAAGTCAGATATCTATTCTACTCTTTTTTTATAGTTAATTGAGTTTCTAAAGTAATTACAATAAAATATGAATATAAGGAAAAAACATTTATACATTTAGCTATAGTTTTGTTAAACTATAACCAACGAGTTAAATACGAACTTTTTTGAAAAAATCAAGTTTAATGTACAGTTTTTAAAATCTGCAATAATACATACGATTGGAGTTATTAAAGAATGATTGAACGCTATTCAAGAGAAGAAATGTCTAAAATTTGGACAGATCAAAATCGCTATGAGGCATGGTTAGAAGTAGAAATATTAGCATGCGAGGCATGGAGTGAATTAGGATATATCCCTAAAGAAGATGTCAAAAAAATTCGTGAAAATGCTAAAGTTGACGTTGATCGTGCAAAAGAAATTGAACTGGAAACACGTCATGATGTTGTAGCTTTTACAAGACAAGTGTCTGAAACGCTTGGTGAAGAAAGAAAATGGGTTCACTATGGTCTTACTTCAACAGATGTTGTAGATACCGCATTAAGCTTTGTTGTTAAACAAGCGAATGAAATTATTGAGAAAGACTTAGAAAGATTTATTGAAGTATTAGCTAATAAGGCTAAGAATTATAAATATACATTAATGATGGGGCGCACACATGGTGTCCATGCTGAACCGACTACTTTCGGTGTTAAAATGGCACTTTGGTATACAGAAATGAAACGTAACCTTAAACGCTTTAAAGAAGTGCGTAAAGAGATTGAAGTGGGTAAAATGAGTGGTGCAGTAGGTACATTTGCTAATATTCCTCCCGAAATTGAAGCATATGTTTGTAAGCACTTAGGCATTGATACTGCACCAGTTTCTACTCAAACATTACAAAGAGATCGACATGCATACTATATTGCTACTCTAGCGTTAATTGCTACTTCCTTAGAGAAATTTGCAGTGGAAATCCGTAACCTACAAAAAACAGAAACACGTGAAGTAGAAGAAGCTTTCGCTAAAGGACAAAAGGGTTCATCGGCTATGCCGCATAAACGTAACCCTATTGGTTCTGAAAATATTACAGGTATTTCACGAGTAATTCGTGGATATATTACTACAGCATATGAAAATGTACCTCTTTGGCATGAGCGAGATATTTCTCATTCATCTGCAGAAAGAATCATGTTACCAGATGTAACAATTGCTTTAGATTATGCATTAAACCGATTCACAAATATTGTAGATCGCCTTACTGTATTTGAAGATAATATGAGAACTAACATTGATAAAACATTTGGTTTGATTTTCTCACAACGTGTATTATTAGCTTTAATTAATAAGGGAATGGTTAGGGAAGAAGCCTATGATAAAGTTCAACCAAAAGCAATGGAATCTTGGGAAACTAAAACACCATTTAGAGAATTAATTGAACAAGACGATACCATCACAAATGTTCTATCTAAAGAAGAATTGGACGAGTGTTTCAATCCTAAACACCATCTTAATCAAGTTGATACAATTTTCGAGCGTGCTGGATTAGAATAAAAATGATAAACTAAATGTGATAAATGCGACTTAAATCCTATACTTTTTTCATTGAATCTACTACACTTTAACTAATTAGTACGTTAAAATGATAAAATAATAAGTGTATAGGGGTTGTTCGAGATGCAAATTGAAAAATTACGTGGGCAAGCATTGGATGAATTATTTGATGCGATCCTAGCGCTAGAAAATAGAGAAGAATGCTATCAGTTTTTCGATGATTTATGCACTGTGAATGAAATACAGTCGCTATCTCAGAGACTTCAAGTTGCTAAAATGATTAAACAAGGTTATACGTATGCAACGATTGAAGACGAATCTGGTGCATCAACTGCAACGATATCTAGAGTTAAGCGTTCGTTACAATGGGGTAATGATGCATATACTATGATTTTAGATAGACTTAATATAGAAACAAAGTCATAAAAGCATTTGAATGATTTAGTAAATGTTCTAAGAATTAATTTTTATGTTTTATATATTTAGGCTTCAAGAAGTGTTAATCCACTTTTTGAAGTCTTTTTAATATTTGTGGTAATAAGTGGTTAATCAAATATATTATCAAGATGTGCAAGATATAAAGATTTAACTTTGAAAAATCTAAGATTCAGTTATCTTTAAAATCATTAAGTTTTATCTGAAATGATGTATTATTATCTTTTTTACTCTTTAGAACTTAACACTTAAAAATGCTATAATTTAGGGTATGTTAAATAAAGGAGTTTCAGAAAATGTATGACATAACAAAGTGGAAACATATATTTAAACTAGATCCGGCTAAGTCAATATCTGACGATGATTTAGAAGCAATATGCATGTCAAATACAGATGCAATTATGATTGGTGGTACGGATAATGTAACCGAGGATAATGTCATTCATTTAATGAGTAGAGTGAGACGTTATCCATTACCACTTGCATTAGAGGTTTCAAATGTTGAAAGTGTAATGCCTGGATTTGATTTTTATTTTATTCCTACAGTGATGAATAGTAATGATACAACATATCATAATGGTATTTTATTAGAAGCTCTCAAACAATTTGGTCATGTAATAAACTTTGAGGAAGTAATATTTGAAGGGTATTTAATACTGAATTCAGATAGTAAAGTTGCACGCAAAACTGGAGCTCAAACGGAATTAAATATTGAAGATGTTGAAGCATATGCGCAGATGGCTAATGAACTCTATCATTTCCCTGTTATGTATTTAGAATATAGTGGGGCATATGGTGACATAGAAAAAGTAAAGGCCGTATCTCAAATGCTTACTGAAACACAACTCTTCTATGGTGGGGGTATCTCAAATTTAGGTCAAGCTCAAGAAATGGCTGACTTTGCAGATACGATTATCGTAGGAAATATTATATATACTGATATTAAAAAAGCGCTAAAAACTGTAAAAATAAAGGAGTCTAATTAATGAATTCGCTAGTAAAGAATATGAATACAGAACAAAGTGAAGCTGTAAGAACGACTGAAGGGCCATTGCTTATTATGGCTGGCGCGGGGTCAGGGAAAACACGCGTATTAACACATCGTATTGCTTATTTATTAGATGAAAAAGATGTGTCTCCTTACAATATTTTAGCGATTACTTTTACGAATAAAGCAGCTAAAGAAATGAAAGAACGTGTTGAACAATTGGTCGGAGAAGAGGCTCAAGTTATTTGGATGTCCACATTCCATTCTATGTGCGTGAGAATCTTAAGAAGGGATGCAGATAGAATTGGAATAGAACGCAATTTCACTATCATTGATCCTACTGACCAAAAATCTGTTATTAAAGATGTTTTGAAAAATGAAAACATAGATAGCAAGCGTTTTGAACCAAGAATGTTCATTGGAGCAATAAGTAATCTTAAAAATGAATTGAAAACACCAGATGATGCTCAAAAAGAAGCAAATGACTTTCACTCACAAATGGTTGCTACTGTATACAAAGGTTATCAAAGACAATTATCACGAAATGAAGCATTAGACTTTGATGATTTAATAATGACTACAATAAACCTCTTTGAACGTGTTCCTGATGCGCTAGAATATTATCAAAATAAGTTTCAATATATTCATGTCGATGAATATCAAGATACAAACAAAGCGCAGTACACTTTAGTGAAATTACTTGCTAATAAATTTAAAAATCTTTGCGTTGTAGGTGACTCAGATCAATCTATCTATGGTTGGCGTGGCGCTGATATACAAAACATTTTATCTTTCGAAGAGGATTATCCTGAAGCGAAGACCATTTTCCTAGAGCAAAATTATCGTTCTACTAAAAATATATTAAATGCAGCTAATGAAGTGATTAAAAACAATTCAGAACGTAAACCTAAGGGATTATGGACTGCAAATACAGGTGGAGACAAAATCCAATATTATGAAGCGATGACAGAACGTGATGAAGCTGAGTATGTTGTGAAAGAAATTATGAAACATCAAAGAAATGGTAAGAAGTATAGCGATATGGCAATACTTTATAGAACTAATGCACAATCACGTGTACTAGAGGAAACATTCATGAAATCTAACATTCCATACACTATGGTTGGAGGTCAAAAGTTCTATGACCGTAAAGAAATCAAAGACTTACTAAGCTATTTACGCGTAATTGCGAATAGTAACGATGATATTAGTTTACAGCGTATTATTAATGTTCCTAAAAGAGGGATAGGGCCTTCTTCAGTTGAGAAGATTCAAACCTATGCAGTTCAAAGCAATATAAGTATGTTCGATGCATTAGGAGAAGTGGACTTTATTGGTCTCTCTAAGAAAGTTACACAGGAATGCATTAACTTTTATGAGACAATAACTCATTTAATAAAGGAACAAGAATTTCTTGAAATAAGTGAAATTGTAGAGGAAGTCTTAAAAAAATCAGGTTATCGTGACATGTTAGAGAGAGAACAGACACTTGAATCACGTAGTCGTTTAGAAAACTTAGATGAATTTATGTCTGTACCGAAAGACTATGAGGAAAATACACCATTAGAAGAACAATCTTTAATCAATTTCTTAACTGATTTATCACTTGTCGCTGATATAGATGAAGCAGATACGCAAAGTGGTGTAACGATGATGACTATGCACTCTGCGAAAGGTTTAGAGTTTCCAATTGTTTTTATTATGGGTATGGAAGAATCACTATTCCCTCATATTCGAGCTATTAAATCAGATGATGATCATGAAATGGAAGAGGAACGTCGAATTTGTTATGTGGCAATTACCCGTGCTGAAGAATTATTATATGTCACGAATGCCACTACAAGAATGTTATTTGGACGTTCACAATCCAATATGCCTTCTAGATTTTTAAAGGAAATTCCAGAAGAGTTACTTGAAAGTCATACTGGTAATAAACGACAAACAATCCAACAACCAAAAGCTAAACCACAACAGAAAAGAGGATTTAGCAAACGAATGACTTCACCTAAGAAACAAGTTTCATCTTCAGAATGGAAAGTAGGAGACAAGGTGACTCACAAAGCTTGGGGTGAAGGAATGGTTAGCAATGTAAATGAGAAAAATGGTTCGGTAGAATTGGATATCATATTTAAATCTGAAGGACCTAAACGTTTACTTGCTCAATTTGCGCCAATAGAGAAGAAGGAGGACTAATAAGGGGATGAAAGATTTACAATCTCGTGTAAATGAACTACATGATTTATTAAACCAATATAGCTATGAATATTATGTTCAGGATAATCCATCTGTACCAGATAGTGAATATGATAAATTATTACATGAACTTATAGATATTGAAGAGAAGCATCCCGAATATAAGACTGCTGATTCACCTACTGTACGTGTAGGTGGAGAGGCGCAGTCCTCATTTGAAAAGGTAAATCATGATACACCAATGTTAAGTTTAGGGAATGCATTTAATGAAGAAGATTTAAGAAAGTTCGACCAACGTATTAGAGAAAATATCGGAAACGTCGAGTATATGTGCGAACTAAAAATCGATGGATTAGCTGTTTCTCTCAAATATCAAAATGGTAGATTCGTTCAAGGATTGACACGAGGTGATGGCACTACTGGAGAGGATATTACTGAGAATTTAAGAACTATCCACGCTATACCATTAAAAATTAAGGAACCACTTAATTTTGAGGTGCGTGGAGAAGCCTATATGCCTAGACAATCATTTATGAATCTAAATGCGGAAAAGGAAGAGAATGGTGAACAACCTTTTGCGAATCCAAGAAATGCAGCAGCAGGATCTTTAAGACAACTTGATTCTAAACTTGCAGCCAAAAGAAAGTTAAGTGTCTTCTTGTATAGCGTAAATGATTTAACTGAGTTTGATGCAACAACTCAAAGTGGGGCTTTACAAGAACTTGATGACTTAGGTTTTAAAACAAACCAAGAAAGAGAACGAGTAGCTGATATTGATGGTGTTCTCGACTATATAGAGAAATGGACTGAGAAAAGAGAGTCTTTATCATATGATATTGACGGTATTGTTATTAAAGTAAATGATTTAGATCAACAAGAGGAAATGGGGTACACACAGAAATCTCCAAGATGGGCAATTGCCTACAAATTTCCTGCTGAAGAAGTCGTTTCAAAACTATTAGATATCGAGTTAAGCATAGGGAGAACTGGTGTAGTAACTCCAACAGCTATTCTTGAACCCGTTAGAGTAGCAGGTACAACTGTTTCTAGAGCGTCTTTACATAATGAGGACCTCATACATGAAAGAGATATTCGTATTGGTGACAGTGTAGTAGTTAAGAAGGCTGGTGACATCATTCCTGAAGTAGTCAAGAGCATATTAGATAGACGACCAAAGGATGCCAAGACATATCATATGCCAACACATTGCCCAAGTTGCGATCATGAGTTGGTTAGAATAGAGGGTGAAGTTGCACTTCGTTGCATCAATCCTAAATGTCAAGCACAACTTATAGAAGGACTAATACATTTCGTCTCTAGACAAGCAATGAACATTGATGGACTTGGAACAAAAATTATTCAACAATTATATGAAAATGAGTTAATCAAAGATGTTGCAGATATCTTTTATCTTAAAGAAGAAGACTTGCTTCCTTTAGAACGTATGGGTAATAAAAAAGTTGAGAATCTATTAGCTGCTATAGAGAAAGCTAAAGATAACTCACTTGAACATTTATTATTTGGTCTAGGTATCAGACATTTAGGTGTTAAAGCAAGCCAAGTTCTAGCAGAGAAATATGAAACGATGGATCGTTTATTAAATGTGACTGAGGAAGAACTTGTAGCGATACATGATATAGGTGATAAACTAGCTCAATCTGTTGTCACTTATTTAGAAAATCAAGATATTCGTGCTTTAATTCAAAAATTAAAAGACAAAAATGTTAATATGAATTATAAAGGAATTAAAACTACAGAAATTGAGGGCCATCCTGAATTTAATGGTAAAACTATTGTATTAACTGGTAAACTAGAACAAATGACAAGAAGTGAAGCTACACAATGGTTAGAAATGCAAGGGGCTAAAGTAACAAGTAGTGTTACTAAAAGTACAGATATTGTTATAGCCGGTGCTGACGCAGGTTCTAAACTTGCTAAAGCTGAAAAGTTTGGTACAGAAATTTGGACTGAAGATGAATTTGCTAAAAAACAAAAAGAATTAAATAATTAGAGGAGTACGTCGATGAAGCGAACAATTATTTTACTCATTTCGACAATATTTTTATTAGCTGCATGTAATAACAATCAAAAAGATAACCAATCTGATAAAGATGAAAGTGGAAGTAAGAATAGTCAAAATACGAACCAAGTAAAACAAATTGCAACAGACAAAAATGTTCAAGGAGATAATTATAGAACAATTTTACCTTTTAAAGAAAGCCAAGCGAGAGGTCTCTTGCAAGATAATATGGCAAATAGCTATAACGGTGAAGATTTTGAAAGTGGCTTATTGACTTTAAGTAAAGAAGTATTCCCGACAAATAAATATCTTTACCAAGATGGACAGTATTTAGATAAGAAGACAATTAATGCCTATTTAAATCCTAAATACACGAAAAAAGAAATTGATAAGATGAGTGAGAACGAGAAGAAAAGTAAGAAAGCGAATGAAAACCTTGGTCTTAATCCTTCACACAATGGTGAAACAGACGAAGAAAAAATAGCAAAACAATCACCAGCTTATCTTTCAAATATACTAGAACAAGATTTTTATGGTAATAATGATTCTAAAGCTAAAAATATCAAAGGCATGACGATTGGACTAGCTATGAATAGTGTTTACTATTATCAAAAAGAAAAAGATGGAGAAACATATAGTAAAAAATTAGATGATAAAGAAATTGAAAAACAAGGTAAACAAATGGCAAGTGAAATGTTATCTCGCTTACGTGAAAATAGCGATTTAAAAGATATACCAATTCATTTTGCAATTTATAAACAATCAGGCCAAGATTCTATTACACCAGGTGAATTTATTGCTGGTGCAACTGCAGATGATGGTAAAACAAAAATTAATGAATGGGACGCTATTAAAGAAAAATCAGCCTTGCTTCCTTCCTCAACTGCAGAGGATTATAATGAAACATTAAATAATAATTTCAAACAATTTAATGATAATTTACAATCTTACTTCTCTAACTTTACTCAAGCAGTAGGTAAAGTGAAATTTATTAATAAGAAACCAAAACAATTAACTGTTGATTTACCAATCGATTATTATGGGCAAGCTGAAACTATTGGTATTACTCAATATGTTACAGAGCAAGCTGAAAAATATTTTGATAATATTGATGAGTATGAAATTCGCATCAAAGATGGTAATACACCTCGTGCATTAATTAGCAAATCGAAAGATGATAAAGAACCACAAGTTCATATCTATCATAATTAATATAGTTATAGGCGCCTTCGACTAGTATAAGTGATAAAGTCGAAGGCGCCTATTTTAATGTTTAATTTAGAATTTATTCTCGAACGATTTGCTTCACTTTGTTTAAATCATTTTCAACGAAAGTACCTGGCTTCTTAGTTAATTTACTTACAAAATAAGTAACCATTACGCTGATGATAAAGCCTGGAATAATTTCGTACATTCCAAATAATTCGTTGACCGAAGCAAGTGGTTTAATCCATGCTATCCAAATGATAACGACTAGAGAACCTGCAATCATACCACTCACGGCTCCAGCACGTGTGAGGTCTTTCCAATACAGTGAAAATAGTACAAGTGGGCTAAATGCAGCACCAAAACCTGCCCAAGCATTACCCACAAGGTTAAGAATTGTGTCATTTGGATGCCAAGCGATAGCTATTGCAACTATGGCAACAACTAGTACTGACAAACGGCCTACCATTACAAATTCTTTTTGATGAGCTGCTGCTTTATCTTCACCCCGTACAAGTTTATAAAAATCTTCAGTTAAAGAACTAGATGTTACTAATAGTTGGGAAGAAATAGTGCTCATAATTGCAGCTAAAATTGCCGCTAACAAGAAACCACCAACAAGAGGGTGGAATAAAACTTGGCTCATAACAATAAATAGTGTTTCTGGATCTTCTAATTTGATGTGTTTTTCAGAAATAAACGCGATACCTGTTAAACCAACTCCCACTGCACCAAGTAAACCTATTGCCATCCAACTAATTCCTAAACGTCTTGCTTTAGGTAATAACTTATGAGATTTAATAGACATGAATCGTACTATGATATGTGGTTGTCCAAAGTAACCAAGTCCCCAAGAAAATAGAGATATAATACCAATTACAGTTGTTCCTCTAAATAAATCTAAATTTGTTGGTTTCATTTGTGCCACTTCATGAAACGTGTCCCATCCATTTAATTTTAAAAGGGCAACAATAGGTACCATTACCATTGCAATAAGCATAATCACGCCTTGGAAAAAGTCAGTAATTGATACAGCTAAATAACCTCCGAAAAAGGTGTATAGGATAACGATGAGTGCAACTAATATCAATCCAAAATGGTAATTAAGTCCGAAGGCACTTTCGAATAATTTACCACCTGAAACGAATCCAGAATGAGTATATAAAGTAAAGAAGACAACAATAATTAATCCAGAAATAATTTTAATCACATTTTGGTTATCATTCAATCTATTCTTGAAGAAATCAGGTAAGGTGATGGCATCCCCAGCAATTTCTGTATAGACTCGTAATCTAGAAGCGACGACGAAATAGTTGATATATGCACCAAGTGTTAAACCTATTGTTATCCATATGGCAGAAAGACCTGTGCTATAGACTGAACCTGGAAGTCCCATAATCATCCAGCCACTCATATCAGAAGCACCTGCTGATAGAGCTGTAATATATGGTCCTATATTACGTCCTCCTAGCATAAATTCACTTAAATTGCCCGTAGCTTGTTTGTAACCGTAAAAGCCGATAACGAGCAGAATAATAAAGTAAGCAGCAATCATAATGTATGTTTGCCAATTCGCATCGACTTGGTTACTGAGTGTAGAACCTAATGTCAGCATATGAAACACTCCCTTTACTTTGTTTTTAAATAAGTTATTTGTAATATTATACATGATAATGAAATGTTCAGAAAAGTAAAAATTCAATATTTGTAAAATAATAGCTTTAATACCAGTATAGAAAGCGCTTACTCGAAAGTTTGGAATTAACTTTCGATTGTATAAAATTGCATATTATTTAAAATTTAAAAGTAGAAGTTGTATGAATGTTATTATGTAAGATTGAATTAACTTAAATATGTAACCTAATTTAAGGAAGTTTATAAAGGCTGATATATCAAGCCTTTATTTTATCTAACATCGTTATAAAAACTTAGATTTTTATAGCGAAATTTGATACAATTTGATGATGAATGAGTATTAAGGAGGCTTTTATTTAATGACTAAAGTTACACGTGAAGAAGTTGAACATATTGCTAATTTAGCTAGACTTCAAATTTCTTCTGAAGAAACAGAAGAAATGGCTAATACCTTAGAAAGTATTTTAGATTTTGCGAAACAAAATGATAGTGCTGATACTGAAGGTGTTGAGCCAACTTATCACGTATTAGATTTACAAAACGTGTTACGTGACGATAAAGCAATCGAGGGCATTCCTCAAGAATTAGCATTGAAAAATGCAAAAGAAACAGAAGATGGACAATTTAAAGTGCCATCCATCATGAATGGGGAGGACGCTTAAGATGAGTATTCGCTATGAATCTGTTGAAAAATTAACAGAAATGATTAAGAACAAAGAAATTAAACCTTCTGAAGTTGTTAAAGATATTTATGCAGCTATTGAAGAAACAGACCCAACTATCAAATCTTTCTTAGCTTTAGATAAAGAGAATGCTATTAAAAAAGCAGAAGAACTAGATGATTTACAAGCGAAGGATCAAATGGACGGTAAATTATTTGGTATTCCTATGGGAATTAAAGATAATATTATTACCAAAGATGTAGAAACTACATGTGCGAGTAAAATGCTTGAAGGATTCGTACCAATATACGAGTCTACTGTAATGAACAAATTACATGGAGAAAATGCCGTACTTATTGGTAAATTAAATATGGATGAGTTTGCAATGGGTGGTTCAACTGAAACATCTTACTTTAAGAAAACGTTAAACCCATTCGATCATACAGCAGTACCTGGAGGTTCTTCTGGTGGTTCAGCAGCAGCTGTTGCAGCAGGTTTAGTACCATTTAGTTTAGGATCTGATACAGGAGGTTCTATCAGACAACCAGCAGCATATTGTGGTGTCGTAGGTATGAAACCTACATATGGACGTGTATCACGTTTTGGTTTAGTGGCTTTTGCTTCTTCTTTAGATCAAATTGGTCCTATTACACGCAACGTTAAAGATAACGCAATTGTACTTGAAACAATTTCAGGTGTAGATGCAAATGATTCAACTAGTGCACCAGTAGAAGATGTTGATTTCACTTCAGATATTGGTAAAGATATCAAAGGTCTTAAAGTAGCTTTACCTAAAGAATACTTAGGAGAAGGTGTAAGTGAAGAAGTCAAAACGTCTGTTAAAGAAGCTGTTGAGACGTTAAAATCTTTAGGTGCTGAAGTAGGAGAAGTTTCATTACCTAACACTAAATATGGTATTCCTTCTTATTATGTAATTGCATCATCTGAAGCATCTGCAAACTTAGCTCGTTTTGATGGCATCCGTTATGGCTACCATTCAAAAGAAGCTCAATCGTTAGAAGAGTTATATAAAATGTCAAGATCTGAAGGCTTCGGAGCTGAAGTTAAACGTCGTATCTTCTTAGGAACATTCGCTTTAAGCTCAGGTTACTACGATGCTTACTATAAAAAGTCTCAAAAAGTGAGAACATTAATTAAAAATGATTTTGATAAAGTATTTGAAGAATATGATGTAGTGGTAGGACCAACTGCGCCAACAACTGCATTTAATTTAGGCGAAGAAATTGATGATCCATTAACTATGTATGCAAATGATTTACTAACAACACCAGTTAACTTAGCTGGTTTACCTGGTATTTCTGTTCCTTGCGGACAATTTAACGGACGACCAATTGGTTTACAATTTATCGGTAAACCTTTCGATGAAAAGACGTTATATCGTGTAGCTTATCAATATGAAACACAATACAACTTACATGACGCATACGAAAAATTATAAGGAGTGGAAACCATGCATTTTGAAACAGTTATAGGACTTGAAGTTCACGTAGAGTTAAAAACAGACTCAAAAATGTTCTCTCCATCACCAGCACATTTTGGAGCTGAACCTAACTCAAATACAAATGTTATCGACTTAGCATATCCAGGTGTATTACCGGTTGTAAATAGACGTGCAGTAGATTGGGCTATGAGAGCTTCAATGGCTTTAAATATGGATATCGCTACAAATTCTAAATTTGACCGTAAAAACTATTTCTATCCTGATAATCCAAAGGCATATCAGATTTCTCAATTTGATGAACCAATTGGTGAAAATGGTTATATTGATATTGAAGTAGATGGAGAAACTAAACGTATTGGTATTACACGTCTTCACATGGAAGAAGATGCGGGTAAATCAACACATAAAGATGGTTATTCTCTAGTTGACTTAAATCGTCAAGGTACGCCTCTAATTGAAATTGTTTCTGAACCTGACATTCGTTCACCTCAAGAAGCTTATGCTTATTTAGAAAAGTTACGTTCAATTATTCAATATACAGGTGTTTCTGATTGTAAGATGGAAGAAGGTTCACTACGTTGTGATGCTAATATTTCATTACGCCCTTATGGACAAGAAGAATTTGGTACCAAAACTGAATTGAAAAACCTTAACTCATTTAACTATGTAAGAAAAGGTTTAGAATATGAAGAAAAACGCCAAGAAGAAGAATTACTCAATGGTGGCGAAATTGGGCAAGAAACACGTCGCTTTGATGAATCAACTGGTAAAACTATTTTAATGCGTGTTAAAGAAGGTTCTGATGATTATCGTTATTTCCCAGAGCCAGATATTGTACCTTTATATGTTGATGAAGAATGGAAAGAACGTGTACGTCAAACGATTCCTGAGTTGCCAGATGAGCGTAAAGCTAAATATGTGAATGATTTAGGTTTACCTGAATACGATGCACATGTCTTAACACTTACCAAAGAAATGTCAGATTTCTTTGAAGGTGCCATCGAACATGGTGCTGATGTTAAGTTAACGTCTAACTGGTTAATGGGTGGCGTAAATGAATATTTAAATAAAAATCAAGTCGAATTACAAGATACACAATTGACACCTGAAAATCTTGCAGGAATGATCAAATTGATTGAAGACGGTACTATGAGTAGTAAAATTGCTAAAAAAGTCTTCCCAGAACTTGCAGAAAATGGTGGAGATGCTAAACAAATTATGGAAGATAAAGGTTTAGTACAAATTTCAGATGAAGCGACGTTATTAAAATTCGTTAATGAAGCTTTAGATAATAATCCTCAATCTGTAGAAGACTATAAAAACGGTAAAGGCAAAGCTATGGGCTTCTTAGTTGGACAAATTATGAAAGCTTCAAAAGGCCAAGCTAACCCTCAAAAAGTTAATGGTTTATTAAAACAAGAATTAGATAAACGCTAATCCGTCACATATCATTTTCAAAGCTTCTATTACATGTCAACAAACATGTGATAGAAGCTTTTTTAGATTAAAAGATCCAAATAAACATCTTTGATGTTAAAATTCTTAAAAATAAAATCATTTTGAGCCTCTCTAAAATTAATATTGTCGATAAGTTGAGAGAATTAGTAATAAATACTTTTAACTGATGTTTAAATCATTTAATATAATGTATGAGTATATGAAGTCGAGGGATTAACTATGAGAAAACGTGCAAGAATTATATATAACCCGACATCAGGGAAAGAACTATTTAAACGCGTATTACCAGATGTATTAATTAAATTAGAGAAAGCTGGCTATGAAACAAGTGCGTTTGCTACTGAGAAAGCTGGCGACGCAACAATAGAAGCGGAAAGAGCATTGAGTAGTCATTATGATTTGTTAATTGTAGCAGGTGGTGATGGTACTTTAAATGAAGTTGTTAATGGTATCGCTGAGCAACCAAATCGTCCTAAATTAGGAATCATTCCAATGGGCACTGTCAATGACTTTGGGCGTGCATTACATTTACCAAATGATATTATGGGTGCTGTTGATATTATCATAGAGGGTCATACTACTAAAGTAGATATCGGTAAGATGAATAACCGTTACTTTATTAATTTGGCAGCAGGAGGTAGACTCACTCAAGTCTCTTATGAGACGCCAAGTAAACTTAAATCTATTGTTGGACCTTTTGCATATTACATTAAAGGGTTTGAAATGTTACCACAAATGAAGGCTGTAGATATTCGTATTGAATATGATAATAAGGTATTCCAAGGGGAAGCATTGCTCTTCTTACTTGGTCTGACGAATTCTATGGCAGGATTTGAAAAGTTAGTACCTGATGCAAAATTAGACGATGGATATTTCACTTTAATTATTGTGGAAAAAGCCAATTTAGCTGAGCTAGGACATATCATGACTTTAGCTTCCCGTGGTGAACATACAAAACATCCTAAAGTAATTTATGAAAAAGCTAAGTCAATTAATATTTCATCATATACCGAAATGCAATTAAATGTTGATGGTGAATATGGTGGTAAATTGCCAGCGAATTTCTTAAATTTAGAACGTCATATTGAAGTATTTACGCCTAAAGATGTCTTTAATGAAGAATTATTAGATAATGGTTCAACACCTGATATTACCACTGAAAAGCAGTAAACTATAACTGAGCAATTAGAATATTAATAAGAAGGTTAGGAGACCCAGAATTGATATCCTAACCTTTTTGTATGTGGGGGAAATATTTTGGAAACATTAAAAAAGAATGAGGTGCATACTGGAAAAGTTATCGATTTAACGCATGAAGGGCATGGCGTTGTAAAAATTGATCGTTATCCAGTGTTTGTGCCTAATGCTCTTATAGAAGAAGAGATAGAATACAAATTGATTAAAGTGAAAAAGAATTTTGCAATTGGTAAACTTCTTGAAGTAAAAAATAAAAGTAAAGATAGAGTTGAGCCTCCTTGCGTATATTATTACAAATGTGGTGGATGTCAGTTGCAACATATGACTTATCAAGCTCAATTAAATATGAAAAAAGAACAAGTTGTTAATCTATTTCATCGTAAAGGTCCTTTCGAAGATACACCGATTCAGCCTACGTTAGGAATGGAACAACCATGGAGATACCGTAATAAATCTCAGATTCCAGTAGGGAAAGATAAAGATAATAAAGCTATCATGGGATTCTATAGACAACGAAGTCATGACATTATCGATATGGATAGTTGTCTAATTCAAGATGAACAACACCAAAATATTATGAACTATGTAAAACATTGGTTTAATGAACTTAATATGAGTATCTATGATGAAAAAAATAAAAGAGGTTTAATGAGGCACTTAGTCATTAGAACGGGGTATCATACTGATGAAATAATGGTCATCTTTGTTACAAATGGTAAGAAATTTAAAAATGCGAATGTATTAGTGCAAAAACTTATCTCAGAATTTCCAAATATAACAAGCATTAAACAAAATATTAATGATACGCATTCAAATGTCATTATGGGACCTCAATCTGTAACGTTGTATGGTAAAGATAAAATTGTTGATGAGTTAAGTGAGGTTACATTTAATATATCAGATCAATCCTTCTATCAAATAAATTCTGCCCAGACTGAGAAACTCTATCAAAAAGCGATTGATTATGCTCAATTAACAGGAGAGGAAATTGTATTAGACACTTATTGCGGTATTGGTACAATAGGTTTGTATATGGCTCCTCAAGCTAAGCATGTTTATGGTGTTGAAGTAGTACCATCTGCTATTAAAGACGCACAGGAGAATGCGACTAAAAACCAATTAAACAATACGACTTTTGAATGTGGGAAAGCTGAAGATGTTATTTTAGAATGGAAAGCACAAGGAATAAAACCTGACGTAGTGATGGTTGATCCACCAAGAAAAGGTTGCGATGAGACGTTTATTAAAACGTTGCTCAAATTAAATCCCAAACGCATTGTATATATTTCCTGTAATCCATCTACTCAACAAAGAGATGCGCAATTATTATCAGATAATTATCATTTAGTTGAAATAACTCCAGTGGATATGTTCCCACAAACAACACATATAGAAACTGTGGCCTTATTTGAACGCAAAGAGAATTAAAAAATCTCAAAGATAGAATACAATTAATTGCAAATGTGTATTGAATGTTAAGGTATTATTACAAGCAACTTACTTTCTTGAAAAGAGTCTTTTTTAACCAAATTAAAAGATGTATACTATGGTTGAAAAATAGCGAATTGGAGGGTTGGTTGTGCATAAAATAGATTTATCAGAGAATAAATTTCAACTTCAGCGATTTATTTTATTGCAAATTGTATTTGGATTATTTGTCGTATTATTTACTTATAAATGGGCTTATAAAGTGACTCATCTGATTGAACAAAATATAGTGATGAACCTGTTCTATGGATTCATAGGTTTTATTATATTATTAATTGTTCATGAGCTTATTCACAGATTACTATTTATACTATTTTCAAAAGGTGAAAAACCTTCAATTAAATACAATAAACGATCCATCATCATGCAATTCTCCAATACATGTTTTAATAGATGGCAATTTACAACAATTATGTTAGCGCCACTTGTGATGATTAGTTTAACATTACTTATACTTATTCAAATGTATTCTTACTCATCACTCATTTTCATGTTTAGTATACATATGAGTTACTGTATGATAGATGTATTTCTAGTAGCACTTGCATTTACTAGTAAATTTAAATACGTTCAAAAATATGATGAAGGATTATACTTATATCAAAGTAAACCAACCCAAGCAAATCATGAATAATAGATTAACCACTTGTTCAAATAGACGAGCAAGTGGTTTTTATTATTGAAACCATTCTAAAGCATACATTTTAAAGTGTGCACAATACATGTAAAATATTTATTTAAAGCGTATAATAATATCAAGCTATTTTAAAAAATGGAAAGTGAGGTGAGACTTTGGCAGAGAGAAGGATTATTCACATTGATATGGATTATTTCTTTGCGCAAGTAGAAATGCGAGATAATCCTCAACTTAAAGGCAAACCAGTCATTGTAGGGGGTAAAGCGAGTCATCGTGGCGTAGTATCAACTGCATCTTATGAAGCAAGGAAATATGGTGTGCATTCAGCAATGCCAATGTCTCAAGCTCATAAACTTTGCCCAAATGGATATTACGTAACTAGTCGTTTTGGTGCATATAGAGAAGTTTCACAACAGATTATGGATATCTTTCGAAGTTACACAGAAATTGTAGAACCTATGTCATTAGATGAAGCATATTTAGATATCACACATCTCGTTCGACCAGATATGCCCGCGTCTAGAATTGCGAACTATATTCGACGTGATATCTACGAACAAACGCAATTAACTGCTTCAGCTGGTGTATCATATAATAAATTTTTAGCTAAATTAGCGAGTGGAATGAATAAACCAAATGGTATGACCGTTATAGACTATCAAAATGTACATGAGATATTAATGAATTTAGACATAGGTGAATTTCCTGGAGTTGGGAAAGCTTCAAAGAAAGTTATGCATAATAATGGCATCTACACTGGGCAAGATTTGTACGACAAAGATGAATTTGAACTAATTCGTCTATTCGGGAAAAGAGGCCGCGGTTTATATAATAAAGCTAGAGGTATTGATAACAATGAAGTGAAAGCTACCCGAGTGAGAAAATCAGTAGGAACTGAGCGCACCTTTTCAACTGATGTAAATGATGACGATGAAATTTTGAGGAAAGTATGGGAACTTTCTGGTAAAACTGCAGAAAGATTAAACAAATTACAGAAATCCGGTAAAACAGTAACAGTAAAAATTAAAACCTTTAAATATGAGACGTTATCGAAACAAACAAGTTTAAGAGATTCTGTTCAATCAGAAAACGACATTTATAATATAGCTTATACACTCTATAATGATTTAAAAGATCCTGATATACCTATTCGACTTATAGGCGTAACAGTGGGAAATTTAGAGCAATCAAGTTATCGAAATATGACAATATATGATTTTATATAAAAATAGGCTGATGTTCACTTAGTTATAGTGTACAATCAGCCTTTATCTTTAAGATTCTTACCGTAGATTGAAAGCATACTTGGTAAATCATCATAGTGTTTGAGTAACCTAAATGTAATCATTGCACACGCTTTAGCATCATTGAGTGCGTCATGATGACCGTGGAAATCTAATTGATAATGATTCATCAAATGCTTAAGACCATACCTGTAAGCATCAATTGTTCGTTTGGCTAGCTGATATGAACAAAAATAAGTCATCGAAGGTGTTTCAATATTTAAGCTTTTTAAACTCTGATGTAAGACATTCATATCAAAAGCCGCGTTGTGTGCAACAACAGGTAATTCATTTATGAATTTAAGCATATAAGGGTAAACATATTCAAAACTTGGTGCATCTTCAACGTCCTCAGGTCTAATACCATGAACATTTATATTTGTTTCAGTAAAGTAATCAAAGGGGTTTACTAGTGTGTAGAATGATTCAGTAATTTGATTATTGATGACTTTAACCATACCAACTGAACAAATACTCGTACGCTTACCATTTGCGGTTTCAAAGTCTAACGCTACAAAAGCATTATCAGCCATTCATATTTTCCTTCCTGTATCATTTTCAATTAATATAAATTCTTTAATTATATATTTTATAACACTTCTTTTTACTTTCCTAGTAAAGTGGTTTTAATTTGCTCTACTTTTATAAACTAACTCTAATTTCATTAGTTAAAATTTGTAAGTTCTTGTAAGTTCTATAGATGTTTTCTTAAATAATATATATAAAATTAGCCCAACCATGCGTTTTAATGAATCACATGATTGGGCTATAAGGATATGTTAATAACTAAGGTTAATGTCATAGTTATCATATCTTGTTGAATTTAAGACAAGAGTTACGAATTATTCTTCGTCAAAAGAGCGATTAGCAAGTTCTTTCTCATATAAGTATAATGTATTGCAATCGTCACCGATACGAGTTAAGTAATCAATGTGTGTTTCGAATGTTGATTCTTCTTCAACTTGTTCATCTAAGAACCAATTTAAGAATGAAATTGTAGCATAGTCTTTATCTTTATGCGCTAAATCAGATAGGTTATAGAAACGTTTAGTAACATCTCTTTCTTGTTCTAAACCATCTTTAAATGTTTCTAAAATAGATGAGAATTCTACTTTAGGAGCTTTAATTGTATCAAAAACTGCATGTTCACCGCGATCGTTAATATAATCATAGATTTTTTTACCGTGGAATCGTTCTTCTTTAGCTTGTTCAATGTAGAAGTTAGCAAAACCTTCATAAGATTCTTTATCGCAATAAGCTGCCATTGCCATATAAGCATGAGCAGAGAAATATTCGTGGTTCATTTGTTCGTTTAATGCTTCAAGTAATTCTTTACTTAACATCTCATTCACCTCTTATAAAAATTGAATTAATTAATTACATATATGAGTATAACAAACCTTTTCTCAATAGTAAATAATAATTATTCTAATATAGAGATAACCATTCTCATTTACAGATTAAAATTATTCTAATCTGCAAAACGGCCATTCTTTTCGAATTGAGAATCTTTTTTGTTATACCCTTTACATGTTATAATTATGCGAGTGGAATTAAGAGGAGGAAACGCATGAGACAATGGACTGCAACTCACATGGCTAAGTTAGCTCGTAAGGCAAGCAGAGCTGTTGGTAAGAAGGGAACAGACTTGCCAGGGCAAATCGCAAGACGTGTGGATCAAAATATATTAAGAAAATTGTCTGAACAAGTTGATGATATCGTATTTATTAGTGGTACTAATGGTAAAACAACAACATCTAACTTAATAGGGCATACTTTAAAAGAAAATCAAATTAAAATTATTCATAATAATGAAGGTGCAAATATGGCTGCAGGGATTACGTCTGCATTCATTATGCAAATTTCAAAAGACACTAAAATTGCTATCATTGAGATTGATGAGGGCTCAATACCTCGAGTTCTTAAAGAGGTTACGCCATCAATGATGGTATTTACAAACTTTTTCAGAGACCAAATGGATAGATTTGGCGAAATAGATATTATGGTAAATAATATAGCGAAATCAATAAGCAATAAAGGTATTAAATTATTATTAAACGCTGATGATCCATTCGTAAGTCGATTGAAAATCGCAAGTGATTCTCTAGTATATTATGGTATGAAAGCACATGCACATGAATTTGAACAAAGCACCATGAACGAAAGTAAATATTGCCCAAATTGTGGACGATTATTACAGTATGATTATATTCATTATAATCAAATTGGTCATTATCATTGTGAATGTGGATTTAAACGTGAAGAACCTACATATGAAGTTTCAAATTTTGAAGTTTCACCATTTATCAATATGACGATTAATCATTTTACTTTTAATATGAAAATTGCGGGTGACTTCAATGCATTTAACGCTTTAGCGGCATATTCAGTTTTAAGAGAATTGGGACTTAATGACGAATCAATTCAAAAAGGTTTTGAAACATATACTTCTGACAATGGCCGTATGCAATATTTTTCTAAAGGGAATAAAGAAGCAATGATAAATCTTGCTAAGAACCCTGCAGGAATGAATGCTAGCTTATCAGTTGGTGAACAGCTTGAAGGTAAGAAAGTTTATGTGATTAGCTTGAACGATAATGCTGCGGATGGCCGTGATACATCATGGATTTACGATGCTGACTTTGAGAAGTTAAGCAATCAAGATATTGAAGCTATCATTGTTACTGGTACACGTGCTGAAGAACTACAACTACGTTTAAAACTTGCTGAAGTGGATGTTCCTATAATTGTTGAGAATGATATCTATAAAGCTACGGCTAAAACAATGAACTATACATCATTTACGGTAGCTATTCCAAATTATACTTCTTTAGCGCCGATGCTAGAGCAATTAAATCGCTCATTTGAAGGAGGTCAGTCGTAAATGAATGAACTAACGGTATATCATTTTATGTCTGATAAATTAAATTTATACAGTGACATTGGGAATATCATCGCACTAAAACAACGTGCTAAAAAGAGAAATATCAAATTAAATGTTTTAGAAATTAATGAAACAGATGGTGTAACATTCGATAATTGCGACATATTCTTCATTGGTGGCGGAAGTGATCGAGAGCAAGCTCTTGCAACTAAAGAACTCAGTAAAATTAAAACCTCACTTAAAGAAGCAATTGAAGATGGCATGCCAGGCCTAACAATTTGTGGTGGTTACCAATTCTTAGGAACGAAGTATATTACTCCTGATGGAACAGAACTTGAGGGATTAGGAGTTCTTGATTTCTATACTGAGTCACGAACTGACCGTTTAACAGGTGATATTGTGATTGAAAGTGATACATTTGGAACCATTGTTGGTTTTGAAAATCATGGCGGTAGAACATATCATAACTTTGGTACACTTGGACAAGTGACTCACGGTTATGGTAATAATGATACTGATCGTAAAGAAGGAATTCATTACAAAAATCTTTTAGGTTCTTATTTACACGGTCCAGTATTACCTAAAAATCATGAAATGACAGATTATTTACTTGAAAAAGCGTGTGAACGTAAAGGCATTCCATTTGAACCTAAAGAATTAGACAATACTGAAGAAGAAGCAGCTAAACAAGTATTAATTAACCGAGCTAAGAACAGCAAGAATTAAATAATTGTAATTATAATTTAGAGTTAGAATAATAGCTAAAGCAGCTATTCTCTAGCTCTTTTTTATTTTCAACACTTAGGTTGCTTGAACGTCTTTAAAATTTTATTTTTGGACAGTAAAGTGATAGAAGTGTGAAGATAAGAAATATAGGTTTGATATTGTTTTATAGTTGATATACTAAGCGTGTACAAGAGAACTTTACTTTATACAATTTATAGGAGTGAGAAAATGAAAGGTTTTAAAATGATGGGTTTAACTCTTGCAGCATCATCGATTGCTTTTTCACTTTCGCAAGTTGCACACGCTGAACAAATGGTTAATGGGGACAATCACTTATCGAGTTATAATCATCAATCATCATTAAATCAAGATGAATACGTACATAATGGTAATGCCGGTCAAAATGCTTCTTATCTTGCAACTAAAAGTTTTGTTAATGCTTTGGATAATGGGCAGTTAAATTTTAATGGTTATAAGATTGAACAAGATAATGAAGATAATATTGAATACAAGCATGTGTATGATCAAGAAATTAGAACAACAGGTGAGGATACGGCTACAAGTATCAGATTTAAAGTAACAGATCAATCATTGTCTTTAGATCAAATGAAAGATGTTTATCCAAATGATGAATTAAATCATTTACCACACTCAAGTACAGATTCTAATGATGGTGTATATGTATACCATGGCGATAAAATCAAATTACAATTTAAAGTAGAGAACGGTTATGTTACTTCAGTGACAATTGGTCAAGGTGAAACAGAATAATTTTAAAGTTTAGAATAAAGATACCTCAGAACGGTTATGATTAAGTAACCATTCTGAGGTATTTACTGTTGTATTAATTATTTAGCATAGCGAGAATCTAAAATTTTATAAATTAACAGTATCTCATAAATAAGGTGGCTCTTCATTTGATTTTGGTCAAATTCTTCTAAACGCTTCACAGAGGTTTTTAACGTCGAAGCTGATTTCTTGTGCCGTTTAAAACCTCCATGACTTATTATTTCACTAATACTATTACTAATATTTATTATCGCCATCTTTTCTTCTGGAGCGAAAGCAATATGAGTATTTTTAGGTAGATAAATGATATTGGATAGATGAGAGATAAACAAACGATTATTATACGCGCGATTGGTTATTTTATTTAGTAATTTCCAATCATCTTCTTTATTTTTATGATAATGAAGTTCATCTCTTTGATAACTCGTTAAAGTCTCAATCTTTTGAGCAATAATGTTTAATTTTGAAAGTTGTCTATTACTTTTCTCAGAACTAAACTTTCCTAATAATAACTCTTGGCAACGGTTATAAAATAAGTCGTACATTTTTTTCTCAGACATTGATAGTTGGTCTTCAAGTTGTTGATAATATTTAGGGGGCAGAATGATAAAGTTAACTAATCCTGCTGTGACAAGTCCAATAAGAGCGGTTAATAATCTTGAAAAGAAATTAAAATAATACGCTTCATGAATACCAGGAATCATTGCTACTGAAGTGAGTACTGCAACAGTAGTACCAACTTGTAAATTGAATTTCGTACAAACTAAAATGGTAAACGTTGCAGCAAGTGCATAACTTAATGGTGATTGATCTCCAAATATATAGGTGAATACTACAGCAAATAAAGCACCTATAACTGTCGCGGGTAAACGTTTATAGCCTTTCTTAATTGATGCCTTTGCTGTAGGTTCAATAGTTACAATTGCTGTTAAAATAGCGAATATTGGAGTGAGATGAAGCAACATACAAAATAATGATGTTAAAAAAGTTGCAAGTCCTGTTTTAAGCGTTCTAGCTCCAATTATATGTCTATACCATTTTACATTCATAGCTATCTGACCCCTTAGTAGGAAAAGGGAATTCGAAAAGCATATACTTTATACAAATTCTCTTTCTCTAAAAATATTTCATATAAATCTAATTATGTACCATTCAAGTTTAGTATATCAAAAAAAATTTGCTATAATAAGATGAAATAAAATTTAAAAAGGAACGGGATAAAATGATTGTTAAAACTGATGAAGAATTACAAGCATTAAAAGAAATAGGATACATTTGTGCTAAGGTCAGAGACACAATGCAAGCAGCAACTAAACCTGGTGTGACTACACGAGAGTTAGATAATATTGCTAAAGATTTGTTTGAGGAGCATGGTGCAATTTCGGCCCCAATTCATGATGAAAACTTTCCTGGGCAAACATGTATTAGTGTAAATGAAGAGGTAGCCCATGGTATTCCCGGTAAACGTATTATTCGTGAGGGAGACTTAGTCAATATCGATGTATCAGCGTTAAAAGATGGTTACTATGCTGATACAGGCATCTCATTTGTAGTGGGAGAAGCAGATAATCCTCTTAAACAAAAAGTATGTGATGTAGCAACAATGGCTTTTGAAAATGCCATGACGAAAGTAAAACCTGGTGCCAAATTAAGTAATATTGGTAAGGCGGTTCACGCTACAGCACGTCAAAACGATTTAACAGTAATTAAAAACTTAACTGGTCATGGTGTGGGTCAATCGTTACATGAAGCACCTAGTCATGTAATGAATTATTATGATCCAAAAGACAAAACTCTATTAAAAGAAGGTCTTGTTATTGCAGTAGAACCTTTCATTTCATCACGAGCTACATTTGTCACTGAAGGAAAGAACGAGTGGGCATTTGAAACTAAAGATAAGAGCTTTGTGGCTCAGATTGAGCATACAGTAATTGTTACTAAAGACGGTCCATTATTAACTACTAAAATCGATGACTAGGAATTTAAAATACATTTAATATCTTGCGGAGAGTTCTTTACCACTCGTCGGACTAAAGTATGAATTCAATATGGTTCCGGAGCCTATTACGTTAGGTTTCGGAATTGTTTTATACTTAGGTTTAATTAATGACGAGGTGGTACTATGAATTATATGGATTTATATTTACAACAATTTCTCAAATCAACAATTAAAAATAGTATTGATGAATACAAAATGATACTGGATAAAAAATTAAAAAGTATCGAGAGTTATATCAATTATTTAAGTGAGAAAAGAGTTCAATTAAAGAAGTTAATTGACAGTCTCACCCTCTCATTGGAAAATAAATATATCGATATCGTCAATAATCATGACATTTATTGTGCAGAGGAAATTCATGATGTAGAAATTGAAAAAATTAAAACAAAGTTAGATGATATTGAAGCTTATTATGCAAGAATTGAAGCAGATTTACATTTACAATCTAAAGAGAAAATCACTACAGAAAATGAGTGTAACTTAATTTATCATATGAGTGCTGTAGCATAGAAAGGTGGCGAAACATGACACACAAATATATATCAACTGAAATGTTGATAATTTTTACAGCTTTAATGATTATCGCCAATTTTTATTATATATTTTTTGAAAAAATTGGCTTTCTTCTCGTCTTATTATTAGGATGTGTGCTCGTGTATGTAGGATATGTCTATTTTCATAAAGTAAGAGGTTTGTTGTCCTTCTGGATAGGGGCATTGCTTATTGCGTTTACTCTATTGTCTAATAAGTACACAATTATTATTCTTTTTATTTTCTTAGTGGTACTTATCATTCGTTACTTAATTTATAAATTTAAGCCATTAAAAGTTATTGCAACTGATGAAGAGGTAACGTCACCTATATTTATTAAACAAAAGTGGTTCGGGGAACAACGTACACCAGTTTATGTTTATAAGTGGGAAGATGTACAGATTCAACATGGCATCGGTGATATTCATATTGATATGACAAAAGCAGCTAATATTAAAGAAACGAATACGATTGTAGTACGTCATATTCTTGGCAAGGTCCAAGTGATTGTTCCACTAAACTATAATATTAATCTACATGCGGCTGCATTCTATGGTACTGCTTATTTAGAACAACAATCATACAAAATTGAAAATAACCATATTCAAGTTGAAGAAAAAACTAAAGAAGACAACTATACTGTCAATGTTTACGTTTCAACGTTCATAGGAGACGTTGAGGTGATTTATAGATGAATCACTACTTGAGAGCAATTGGTTCAATGCTAATACTTGTATATAGCATGCTAACTGCTTTTTTATTCATTGATAAGGTGTTCGTCAATATTATTTATTTTCAAGGGATGTTTTACACCCAAATTTTTGGAATACCAGTATTTTTATTCCTAAATATATTAATCATCTTACTATGTATTATCGTTGGCTCTGTGTTAGCGTATAAAATCAATCAACAAAATGATTGGCTTAAGTCACAAATTGAAAGGTCTATTGAAGGTGAAACAGTAGGCATAAATGATCAAAACCTAGAGTTATACAGTGAAACGTTAGAAATTTACCATACTTTAGTTCCTTTAAATCAAGAATTACACCGATTGAGAATGAAAACGCAGAATATGACCAATGAAAATTATAATATGAATGATGTAAAAGTGAAGAAAATTATTGAAGACGAACGTCAACGTTTAGCAAGAGAACTACATGACTCAGTTAGTCAGCAACTATTTGCAGCAAGTATGATGTTGTCAGCGATTAAAGAGTCAAAATTAGAACCACCTTTAGACCAACAAATACCTGTACTAGAGAAGATGGTTCAAGACTCTCAGCTCGAAATGAGAGCATTATTATTACATCTAAGACCTATTGGTTTGAAAGACAAATCATTAGGAGAGGGTATTAAAGATTTAGTCATTGATCTTCAAAAGAAAGTCCCTATGAAAGTTGTTCATGAAATTCAAGATTTCAAAGTACCAAAAGGGATAGAAGATCATTTGTTTAGAATCACCCAAGAGGCTATTTCTAATACATTACGACACTCTAATGGTTCTAAGGTAACAGTTGAATTATTTAATAAAGAAGATTATTTACTACTTAGAATTCAAGATAATGGTAAAGGTTTTAATGTAGATGAAAAATTTGAACAGAGTTATGGATTAAAAAATATGAGAGAACGTGCTTTAGAGATTGGTGCCACATTCCATATCGTATCGTTACCGGATTCAGGTACGAGAATAGAAGTTAAAGCACCATTGAATAAGGAGGATGAATCAAATGGCGATTAAAGTATTGTTTGTTGATGACCATGAAATGGTTAGAATTGGTATTTCAAGCTATCTATCTACACAACAGGATATTGAAGTAGTTGGAGAAGGTGCTTCTGGTAAAGAAGCTATCGAAAAAGCCCATGAGTTGAAACCAGATTTAATTTTAATGGATTTACTTATGGATGATATGGATGGTGTAGAAGCTACTACTGAAATTAAAAAGGATTTACCTCACATAAGAGTAGTAATGTTAACAAGCTTTATCGAGGATAAAGAAGTTTATCGAGCATTAGATGCTGGGGTAGATAGTTATATCTTAAAAACGACTAGTGCGAGTGACATTGCTGACGCGGTACGTAAAACATATCAAGGGGAATCTGTTTTTGAACCAGAAGTACTTGTAAAAATGAGAAACCGCATGAAAAAACGTGCTGAGTTATATGAAATGCTTACAGAGCGTGAAATGGAAATTTTATTATTAATTGCCAAAGGTTACTCTAACCAAGAAATTGCTAGCGCCTCTCATATCACTATTAAAACTGTTAAAACACACGTAAGTAATATATTGAGTAAGTTAGAAGTTCAAGATAGAACTCAAGCTGTTATTTATGCTTTCCAACATAATTTGATTCAATAACTAACAATGAAAAAGGCGAAAGTCACTTAAATAATTGTGACTTTCGCCTTTTTTAAAACGTTATTTATGAATTTTTACCACTATTGTCGTTATCTTTTTTAAATTTATCAACAATTTTATCTTTAAATGTTTCATGATCTTCAGGTTGTTCATTATTTGGATTTTTATCAACGTCATAATTTTCATCTTTATTCACTGGTGTATTGTTATTATATTCATATGTTGTGTCTTCATTATAATGATTTTGGTTGTTATCATCGTGATGAAGAGCTGCTTCTTCAGGTGTGTGGCCTTTGATTACTGTTCTTTGGTGTATAATAGCATTAATTTCTGCACCAATAATGATAATAAAGCTTGTGATATATAACCATAAGAATAAAATAATGATACCAGCTAAACTTCCGTATGTTTTATTATAATTACCGAAGTTTGAGATATACCATCCAAATAAGAATGAACCGACTAACCAAATGATTGATGTAAATAGGGCACCTGGAAGTACAGAGCGTAATTTCGTTTTCACATTTGGTGCCACTGAATATAATACAGTGAATAAAATGATTATTATAATTAGAGGTAAGACGATTCTTACTAAATCAAATACCCATTCTACTTGTTTATCTAATCCTAAAGGTCCAAATAAGAACTTGCTTATTACTGGGCCTAATGTAATGAGCACGATGGCCACTACGAACACAATACCTAATACTAGTGTATATAACACACTTAGAATCTTAAGTACGAAGCCATTTCTAGAATCCTCAACGTCATAAGCGACATTAAATGAATTAATAATCGCAGACATTCCATTAGATGCTGACCAAATGGCTAAGATTAAACCAATTGATAGGACGCCACCATTAGCACTATCAGAAATACCACTAAATATTTTTGTGATTACGTCGGCGGTACTTTGGTCAGGTACATACTGGCTGACCTTTTGATTAATCTGATCAGTGTTAATCGTTATAAACTGTCCCAATAAAGTCAGTAAGAAAATGAGCATTGGGAACATTGCCAACACGAAGTGATAGGTCATTTGCGCTGCTAGTCCTGAAGCATCATCTTTTCCTATTCTATAAATTAAGTAATTGAGGAAATTAGAATCTTTCGTGTATTTGGCAGGTTTATTTAACCTTGATAGAAAGAATACTTGATTCTTTTTCTTAGGTGATTTTGATTGAAACTGTTGAGGTTCAATATATGTACGGTCGACTTTAATCTGTTTATCTTTTTCACCATTTTTTCCTTTCCCATGTTCCTCATGTTCCTTAGCCGAATTTAGGAACTTTGAAGTTGTTTTTTCTTGTTTTGACATAACTATCTCCTTTGCTTAATAAATTCGAGAAATGTATGAAAATATATTCCCAATTTACTATAGATATCAAACAATAAATGTAAAATTTCTTTACTTTTACTAAAAGTATTCTTAACATTTATAGCTAAATATTATTGTTATTCAACATTTTCGCTTAAAATTTATCGAATGACAATAGCTATGAAGCAATTTATGCTCTAGCTACATATGTAGAATTATTTATTTCTCATTGAAGTACTTGTACTTATTATTAAAATTCATAAAAAAACACTGTTAAAAGTAGAGTAAGACTCTAACTTTAACAGTGTTTTAGTTTAAAATTTCATCATTAACCGATTATTTACCTAAACGTTGGTTTTTACGATTAACAAAAGTTTCTTTAGCGTCTTTAATAGAACGCTCTAATTCAGGATTGTTACGACGGATTTCTTCAATCGTATCTTTCCAATACATTACTTCATCTTTAATGCTATTAATTTTAGACGGTTTGCGTGAACGATTACCTTCTTTAACGTCTTTAAATGATTGAGTTAAAGAATTACGTGTTGATTTATCAGCTAATGTTGCAGCACCGCCGATAATAGCACCGATTAAAATACCAGGAATTAATTTATTTTCCATAGTTGATTACCCCTCTTTCAAATTTGCATCTTTGACGATATAGTCAATTAAGTTGTCACAAGATGATTGTACCATTTCAAATACACCTTCAAAATTATTAGTGTAATATGGATCCGGTACATCACTCTCTTCCATGTTACTAAATTCTAGCAATTTGAACAATTGTCCGCGTATATGAGGATTAATTCGTCTTATGTTATCCACGTTACTTTGGTCCATTGCTATAATATAGTCAAAATCATCATCTGGTTCGAATAGTTCACTTATCATATTATCGAAGGGGATATGATGTTCTTTCAATATCGCTTGAGTACCTTCGTGAGGTGGTTCACCGAGATTCCATCGACCTGTTCCTCTTGAGTGAACTGTAATACCTGAAATGCCTCTGTCTTGTAGTCTTTGTCTCATGATCGCTTCAGCCATTGGAGAACGACAAATATTACCGAGACATACAAATGCTACGTCTACCATTTATATTCCTCCAAACTATGTAACTATATCCCCATTTTAAAGAGTATTTAAACAATAAGAAAGTACTTAACCTCAAATTCTATTAAAGTTTAATAAAGTGTGGTAATTTGATAGAATATTGAACAAAAGAGGTGAATCACGTGTCATTATCAAATGAAGAAATGATTGCAGAAATCAGAAAGAAATTAAATATTGTAAATCAAGGTTTACTTGATCCAGATAAATTCCAGTCTTCTAATCATGAAGAAATAACAGAAATACATGAATTTGTAATGTCTAAAGATTCATTTTCACCAAGTGAAGTGACAGCAATTGCAGATCATTTAGGACAACTTAGACAAGATTAGGGGAGGAATCATTATGGATAACTATAATGAAAAGTTAAGACAATATGCAGAATTACTCGTTAAAGTAGGGATGAATGTTCAACAAAATCAACCTGTATTTATTCGTTCATCAGTTGAAGCGTTAGACTTAACGCATTTAATAGTTGAAGAGGCTTATAAAGCTGGTGCCTCTGATGTTCGTGTGAAATATTCAGACTCAAAACTGAAGAGACTTAAATTTGAACATGAAGCTGTAGAGTATTTTGAGAATAGTGATTTAAAACAGTATGATGTTGATGAAAGACTGGATTATGTTGAACGTGGAGCAGCTAACTTAGCACTCATCGCGGAAGATCCTGACTTATTAAATGGTATCGATGGCAATAAATTAAAAGCTTTTCAAGCTCAGTATTCTAAAGGGTTCAAACCATATATGGAAGCGAGTCAGAAGAATCAATTTCCATGGGTTGTGGCAGCCTTTCCTACTAAAGACTGGGCTCGCCGAGTTTACCCAGATATGGATGAAGAAAAAGCTTATGAAAAATTTATTGATGAAGTGTTTGATATTGTACGTGTAGATGGCAATGACCCAATTCAAAATTGGGACAAACATGTTAAATCTTTAAGTGTACATGCCGAAAGACTACAAAAGAAAAATTATAAGGCACTCCATTATATTTCTGAAGGTACAGACCTCACAGTCGGTTTACCGGAAGGACATTTATGGGAAGATGCAACGAGTTATGTCAACGGTGACGGCCAACCTTTTATCGCAAATATTCCTACAGAAGAAGTGTTCACAGCACCTGACAGAAATAATGTGAACGGTTATGTTACTAACAAGTTACCATTAAGTTATAATGGGAATATTATTGATGGTTTCACTTTAACGTTTAAAGATGGTGAAATTATAGATGTTAAAGCCGAAAAGGGTGAAGCGGTGCTCAAAGACTTAATTGAGACTGACGAAGGTTCTAGAAGACTTGGAGAAGTTGCATTAGTACCTGATGATTCACCAATTTCAAATCGCCGTACCATTTTTTATAACACGTTATTTGATGAAAATGCGTCTTGTCATTTAGCAATTGGATCTGCATATGGTTTCAACGTCAAAGGTGGAACTGAAATGTCTACTGAAGAAAAGTTAGCCGCAGGTCTTAACGATTCAAATGTACATGAGGACTTTATGATAGGTAGTTCTGATTTAACGATCTATGGTATCTTACATGATGGTACTAAAGAGTTAGTTTTTGAAAATGGAAATTGGGCAAAGTAAGTAACATTATTGTAGATTTTAACAAGTTTTAGATATAAAAAATAAGATATTAATTACTAGTAGTCTTATTTCTGGTATATCAATATGGGGAGAAATTAAATATGTCTAACGAGAATAGTAAAATGAAAGCAATGTCGGAAGCGAAATGTATTAAAAATAGACAAGTGTTTCCACAAGATACCAATCATCATCATACGATGTTTGGTGGGTCATTAATGGCAAATATTGATGAAATTGCTGCCATTACTGCTATGAAACATGCTGGAGCGCAAGTCGTTACTGCTTCAACTGATTCTGTTGACTTCTTGAGACCTATCAAAACTGGAGATATTTTGTCTTATGAAGCAATGGTTTCTTATGCTGGCACAAGCTCTATGGAAATTTGTGTACAAATCATCATTGATGATGTTTTTAATAATGAGCGCCATTTAGCAGCATTAAGCTTTTTAACATTTGTTGCACTTGATGAAGATGGTAAACCTACAGATGTACCAGGCGTATATCCTGAAACAGATGTAGAAAAATGGTTCCACGAAAGTGCTCCACAACGCGTAGAGAGACGCAAAGAACGTCGCACTGAAAGTAAGAAAACAATCGAATATTTATCTGAAGTCAGACATATTGAAAAATAATATTAATAAAGCCAAAAGAAGATGAACTCATCTTCTTTTGGCTTTTAGCATCTATAATGTGAATTTATTAAGAAAAAATGTGACGCGCATGCATTTCTTTTTCTTTTTGTTTGAAGTCGGTTTTAGGATAATACATATTTTTTACTAATACGTTAGGCCCAAGGCATTGATATTCAGGACAATGGCAGTTGAGTGATTTTGCTAATTCTGAATCTAACCACTGGTCAAATACGTCTGTTAATTTATCTTTCTGTATATTTGAAATTGTACCGTTTTCATCACCGAAATCAGTAACAATTACATTACCAGTAAAAACGTTAACGTTTAATCTACTACGGCCGTCTGGATCGTTTCTCATTGTCACGTTTTTAGCATCTCTTAGTCTTTGCAATAATTTTTGATCATTTTCATCATTGATACATGGATAAATAGGTAAAGTTCCAAATAGCATCCATATATCTTCATCTCGAATATCAAGCAAGTGGTTAATAGCATCTTTCATTTCTTTTAACGAAAGTACATTGAGTTGACTGGCAAAATCAGCAGGATACATCGGATGAACCTCATGACGGCTACATTTCATATCATTTACGATTTCATTATGAATTTTGTCTAAGTAAGGTAGCGTACTTTGATTAAGCATCGTTTCAGCAGAAACAAACATTCCTTGTTCAGATAAAGTGCGAGAGTTATCAAGCATTTGTTCATATAATTTAAGTTTAGCTTTTAATGGTGGTTGCTTCTTCATAGCCCCAAAGCCTACATCAGTAAATTCTTGAATTGTACCCCAGTTATGAGAAATATGCATGACATCGATATATTCAGCTATTTCAAGATATCTATCTTGAGGTAATGTTAAATTAGAATTCATTTGAACATAAATTCCACGATCAAATGCATATTTAAGTAAAGGTTTAACCACATTTTTAATTGATTTCTTAGAGAACATTGGCTCTCCACCAGTAATAGACATCGTTCTTAAATTTGGTATTTCATCAAGCCTACGATAAATTACATCCATTGGAAGGGGGTCTGGATCTTTAGTTTGAAGTGTATAACCAACTGCACAATGGCTACAACGCATATTACAAAGGTTAGTAGTGGTAAATTCGATGTTACTAAGTGTTAACTTTCCATGATCTATAATATCATTGTAAGCTTCCCATGGGTCGTTTTGGATAGAAATAGGTTTTTTGTTTGTCATCAACATTAATAATTACTCCTAAATATAAACTTTCCATCTACTTTGTTTATTATGTAAAAAGTACAGTAAACATTATTAAGATTATATCGCTTTTTGTCAAATTCATGTTAGGATATGATTATCATAAAAAAATCTATACAAAGGAGCGCTTATTTTTAATGAGTGAACAACAAACAATTGATCAAATTAAGACACGTTTAAATAAATTTATTGAGGACATTGACCATGTAAACCCTGATGAAGTACGTGTAGAGGATATAGATGA
Source organism: Staphylococcus sp. HMSC06C11 (assembly GCF_001808345.1). Classification (NCBI taxonomy): domain Bacteria; kingdom Bacillati; phylum Bacillota; class Bacilli; order Caryophanales; family Staphylococcaceae; genus Staphylococcus; species Staphylococcus sp. HMSC06C11. Next base: position 15,633 of record NZ_KV793031.1, on the reverse strand, counting down.
GTGGATTGGTCTGTTAGATCAATTAGAAGAGAAGGTAAAACAAGTTTCAAAATAAGCCTCATATTTAATTATTGAGTTGGATTTAGCAAGTGTTTGATTATGATGAGCAATCAACACTTGCTTTTTTTACCTCATTTTCAGATGAAGAAGCCTCTAAATATAAGTTAGCATCCTAATTTAATGTTTAAACTTGAGTGATCTTGTCTATATAATCACTAGAATTAATTAGAGAAAGGTGATTATTAATTATGACTAAAAAAGTAGCAATCATTCTTGCAGATGAATTTGAAGATATTGAATTAACTAGTCCAAAAGAAGCTATAGAAAATGCAGGATTTGAAACTGAAATTGTTGGAGATACTGCAAATCATGAAGTTGTAGGAAAACATGGCGAGAAAGCTACAGTTCAAGTAAGTATTGCTGATGCTAAACCTGAAGATTATGATGCATTATTAATCCCTGGTGGTTTCTCACCTGACCATTTACGCGGAGATGCAGAAGGACGTTACGGCACATTTGCTAAATACTTCACTAAAAATGTTGTTCCAACATTTGCAATTTGCCATGGTCCATTAGTATTAATTGATACTGATGATTTAAATGGTCGTACATTAACTGGAGTCTTAAATGTACGTAAAGACTTATCTAACGCAGGTGCTCAAGTGGTTGATGAATCAGTTGTAGTTGATAACAATATTGTCACAAGTCGTACACCTGACGATTTAGATGATTTCAATAGAGAAATTGTTAAACAATTAGAAGCTTAATTCTTATTCTTATAAATATCGTATAAGATTTTATATGAGCTATCGGTAAAGTCATTCTTTATCGATAGCTTTTTTAATTAAAAAAAGTCTTAGAAATAGATATGCCATGTTGTTTAGAACTTGCTACACCTCGGGACTGATTTTTAATGTAAGCTATAGCTAAACCATACAACTACTGGTACACTCACTTTAAGAGGGTGAGTTTGAGAAAAGGAGTAAACGCATGAAAAGAACTGAAAAATATGCGGATTCTTATAATGAGCAACGTTCTGAATCACGTAGACCTCATTATAATACGTATTACCAACCAGTAGGTAAACCTCCGAAAAAGAAAAAAAGTAATAAGATTTTATTGAAAATACTAATTATAGTCATTGTACTCGTAGCAATATTCATGGGAGCAATGTATGTCTTATCTTCAAGAGCTAACGTGGATGATTTAAAATCAATTGAAAATAAAAGTAATTTCGTTTCTGCAGATAACATGCCTAATTATGTTAAAGGTGCCTTTATTTCAATGGAAGATGAACGTTTTTATAAACATCATGGATTTGATTTAAAAGGAACTACACGTGCATTGTTTTCAACAATTAGTGATCGTGATGTACAAGGAGGTAGCACGATTACTCAACAAGTAGTAAAAAATTATTATTATGATAATGAACGCTCTTTCACTAGAAAAATTAAAGAGTTATTTGTAGCCCACAAGGTTGAACAGCAGTATAACAAAAATGAGATTTTAAGTTTTTATGTTAATAATATTTATTATGGTGATGACCAATATACACTTGAAGGTGCTGCAAATCATTATTTTGGAACAACTGTTAATAAAAACAATCAAAGCATGCAACAGATTACTGTATTGCAAAGTGCTATATTAGCTAGTAAAGTCAATGCACCGAGTGTGTATGATGTTAATAATATGTCATCTAATTATACGAACCGTGTAAAAGCTAATTTGGAAAAAATGAAGCAACAAGATTTTATTACTGATGAGCAATATAAAGAAGCAATGTCACAATTAAGCAATTAATCTTTTATAAAGTTGTCTACTTTCATCATTCAAAAGTTGAAAGTAGACGCTTTTTTGTATTTTCAAAAGGTTTATTGTGAATGGTTATCTTATTTTTTAATTCGGAACAAATGTGCCATAATAATATTAATTGATATAGTGTCCATTTTCAGAAAAAGGTGGGATGAGATATGCCAAAGATAACGAAGCTTGAGGTTCAAAAGAAGAATAAAGAGCGATTCAATCTTTATCTCGATGGAGAGTTCGAAATGGGGATTGATATAGATACGCTTGTGAAATTCAATTTGAAGAAAGATCAAATGTTAGAGCCTCAAGATATGGAACAAATTCAAAAATATGACCACTATCGTCGTGGAGTAAATATGGCGATTCAGTATTTATCATTTAAAAAACGCACGGAAAAAGAAGTACGTCAATATTTGGAAAAAAATGATGTTTCACAAAATGCAATCGAACAGGTAATAGAATATTGTTATAGAGAAAAATTTATTGATCATGAAGATTATGCAGAAAGTTTAAAAAATACGATGATTCGAACGTCAGATAAAGGGCCTGAAATATATAAACAGAAATTATATCAATTGGGTATTGAGCCAAAGATTATCGATCATTATACGGCTTTATATGAAGAACAACAACCACTTGAAGATGTAATAAAAGTGAGGAACAAAGTCATGAAAACGAAAAAAGGTCCTGTGGTTAAAGTAAAACAAAAGGTTTCCCAAGCCTTAATGCAAAAAGGTTTTACCCTTGAGACGATTCAAGCGACGATGAATGAATTGAATTTTTCGCAAGATGACGAGACCTTAGATAATTTATTGCAACGTGATTTAGAGAAAGTCTATAATAAAAATTGTAAAAAATATGATGGTCAAAAATTAATGATGAAAACCATTGAAGCGCTTATGAGAAAAGGTTATAAGTATGATAAAATTAAATCAAAATTAGAAGAAAGTGGTATAACAGATGGTACAGAAGAAATTGAGTGAGATGTCTGAACAAGAATTAAGACATGAAATTCAAACATACAAAGAGAAAATGCGTAAAGCTGAAATGAATGGAATTATGAATGAATACGATGTGTACCAAAGTAAAGTCATCATTGCAGAAAGCTATCTGGTTGATCGTAATAAAGTTGAAATTGGAAAAATTTACAAATTGAACGATGGCAGCGAACAATACTTTAAAGTAGAGAGATTAAAAGGCGTCTTTGCTTGGGGCTTCAGAATAAAAAGTAGCGAACCAGAAGAAGGTCTACCATTAGCATTATTAAAAATTTAGAAGGATGTATAATCAATGGGAAGTTCAATTGTATTAAGGTTACTAAAAGTAACGCATTATTATAGGAATAAACGAGCAAAGAAATGGTACCTACCTTTTGGTTATGGTGCAGAAGATATTAATTTAAATAATATTTCTTTACATATATATCAAGGTGAATCATTAGGAATAATTGGTGAGCCGGGTTCTTCTAAAACGCTAATAGGCAGAATCTTAAGTGGAACGGTTAAGCCTGATAAAGGTAAGGTTTCCCGAACAGAGAATCTGTTTTACGGTGATATGGAAGACCGGAAAGTAGCACACCAATCTGTACAAGAATATGTTGACGAGATGGTGCAACTATTTCCCTACAAAGCGAGTAGTCATAAGGCTGAACAAATTATCCACTGGGCTCATTTAGCTGAGCAAGGTGAAAATAGTATTTCTAATCTAACAGAAGCTGAATATGCGCAATTACTTCTCAGTATCGCTCGTTCTTGTCAAAACAAAATTATTATATTGAGTCATGTACTCTCGCATTTAGATGATGTGTTTTTCAAAAGAGCGATTGAATTATCAGATGATTACATAAAGAATAATAGTACACTCGTTTTAATAGATAACGATATTGATAAAATTAGCGAAACGACTAACTATATTACGTGGGTTTCTCACGGGCAAATTAGAAAGGAAGGCTCACTTAATCAAGTTTTACCTATTTTTAAAGAACATGAAAAAGACCGCAAAAGTTTAGATTCAAAATCGCAACTGGAAAATTTTGATTTAGATTGGAAAAAGAGTCGTACGCGTATGCCTGAGATGACTTATAACTTTAAGAGAATAGAGCGCTATAATCACGCTAAACCACCAGTATTTTTAGTGAGAATATTAACTCTGTTTGCAAGTTTCTTAATCGGACTTACGTTAATGGGCATATTGCTTTTCAATGATTTAGGAAGGGTTCATGTTTCTGAAAATTACACTCAAGCTTCAATTCAAAATCAAAATAAAGATCCATATGAAGATAAACTCACTTACGGTATTGCTTTAGATGGTTCAACCACATTGAGTGGTACACAAGATTCGACTCTACCTAAATATGGCGTGGCTACGATTACTGGTGAAAATAGTAAAAAATATAGAGTAGAAATGGATCATAAAATATATACAGTAGGCAAAAATGAATTATTCAATTTTAATCCTGCAGGTTTATATGAATCGCATAGTTTTAAAACGTTAATGCCATACATTAAAACAAACTATAGTACATATTATGAATACTTCAATAGTCATTTACATCAAAAGCATAACAAAGTGACTAAAACATTGGTCCCAGAAAAAGATAATCGTTATGTAGTTCCTATTACACAACAACCACTAAATATGATTTTTGGAGACAATGATACGTTAACAGGCTTTGTAATTCCAATGGAACATAAAACTGACTTAAAGAAAAAATTTAACATTAAAAAAGATGTTTGGATTACGAAATCAGGTAGTGGCTATTTTATTGCTGATATGAAAGATGACAAATGGATATATATTGAATTGTAGGTGTGAAAATGATAGATAATATAATACTATACTTTAAAAACTTGCCACATCTTATCACTTATTGTGTTCGTAGGTTGAAGAAAATTTGGAAATGGTTTGCTATGAGCCTTGTAATAGGGATTATCTTAGTATTAGGTTTAGAGGGCATTTTCGATATAAATCATAATACGGATATCGCTCAAGGAAGATGGTTATTTAGAGTGACATCGTTAATTGTATTTGGTCACATTGTACTTTCTGTATACTTAAGTTATAAGTTTTATAGAAAAGATTATATGGTAATGAAATCATTCCATATTTCATCAGTAACGCCTACTATAGTAATTGCACTATTGGCATTCGTAGACATGTTTATTCTTGGTTTAATTATTGCGTTCTTGAAGCCAATTAACTTTGAGACATTTTTATTGTCGCTAATTTATTATTTGATTATGACTAGTATATTTATCGGTGTTATTGCTGTTACTTTTGGTTTATTGAAATTTATACTCAAACGTTTCGACACAATTTATTTTATAATGAGTGCGATTTGTTTCTTTATAGTTCCAATTTTATTCATTCCTAAAACGCACTTATCGATAGTAGATCATATTTTAATGTTAAATCCCGTTTATTATCTTGTTCATGGTAGTGCACAGTCTATTATATTCGGTGCAGTAAGTATGAATAACATTCCATATCATATTTACTTTATTCTCTTTTTAGCATTAATGTGTGTGATTAACTATGCATTAGTTCGCTATATCGCTTTTGATAAATATGATAGTTTAAATGACACTCACCTTGAAAATGATTTAACACATCTGAGTGATGATAATGGCAAGAAATTAGAACATGATGGTGTATTTAACAATAATGAAAATGCTAATGAAGATAATGAAATGATTGGTAAAAATGAATAGCACTGTATTTAGTTATTGATATATAGTTAGATAAAGACCAAGGCACCCCTTATCATTAATTGGAGAAAGGGGTGCCTTGGTTTCTTTATATGTTATTGTGAAAATAGTTTGCGTTGTAGTTTGTCTTCGCTAAATACCCAACCGATGTAAGAGTGGTCGATTTCATTGTCGTGAGTTAAATGTGCAATTGCAACAAATGAATAACGTCCATTATTAAGGTATCTTAAATCCATTAATCGAATTTCTGTTGTACCATCTTCTAAAGGTGTGGTTTGCCAACGATAAATGGATGAAAAATTTAAAAAAGTAAATATATCTTTATTACCTTTAACCTTCCAAAGTAACGAATCAGGCGTCATAGCTTGACGTTTTACCTTATCAGTAAATTCTACATCTTTCCACCGAGCAGTTCCAACATAATCATGTTTATCGGTTTGAATTGCCACACGCCAAACATGAAATTTCATTGTCGGAGCTACAAACACTTTTACAGGATTATGAGAATTTTCAATTTGAGTTAACGCTTCTTTTTTAATAGATGATTGCATCATAAAACGTATTACATAATAAATCACTAGTATTGCTACGATAGGGAAGAATGCGAAATACGGATGTATGCCTAAAACCCAAAGTAATACACCAATACATAAAAGAGTGAAAATAATAGGGTCAAATGTACTAATGACACTTAACTGAATCCACTTATTGGTTATGGGTCTAAGTGCTTGGGTACCGTAAGAATTAAATATATCCACAAACACATGTAAAAATACTGCAAGTTGAGCCCATAGCCAAACATGTAGTGGATTAGTGTTGTTAAAAATAACGAATATTAAAAAGGTTATCAAAATTGGCCATAAAATAGTGAAAGGTATGGAATGGGTAATTCCTCTATGATGAGAAATATAGGTCGCATTATCTTTTAGTTTTAAAACAGTATCACCGTCAGGTATTAATGAACCAGCAACAAGGGTGGTTGCAGTTGCTGCAAATGAACCTGCCATGACGGGATCTTGTGTTGCTAATGCAGTGAGACCTACACCCATAACTATATGTGTGGCTGTATCCATAAATGCTCACTCTTTTCATCTTTATTTAATATATATTATAATCTAAAAGTCGCTATAACAAAATCAACTTACTTCAATTGACGAATCTTTTGAAAGTGGAGATTTATTTGAGATGCATCACAATCGAAAAAGTAGAAAGGACAAATGGCATGTATCAAGAGGAATCTTTTAAAAAGAGAATTGTGGAGTGGTTTAACAAAAATCAGCGTGAAATGCCTTGGCGAGAAACAACTAATCCATATTACATATGGCTTAGTGAAGTAATGTTGCAACAGACACAAGTTAACACGGTTATTGACTATTATCATAGGTTTGTTAATCGATTTCCTACAATAGCAGCTTTAAGCGAAGCACATGAGGACGAAGTGCTTAAATATTGGGAAGGCCTAGGTTATTATAGTCGAGCTCGTAATTTTCATACAGCTGTTAAAGAAGTTGAATCTCAATATGGTGGAGAAGTCCCGTCTGATCCAGATCTTTTCAAAAAATTAAAAGGCGTGGGTCCTTATACGCAAGCAGCAGTGATGAGTATAGCGTTTAACCAACCTTTAGCAACTGTTGATGGTAATGTCTTCCGAGTATGGTCTCGATTGAACAATGATTATCGTGATACGAAATTACAATCGACACGTAAAGCGTTTGAGGAAGAGTTAAATCCATATGTTCAAGAAGATTCAGGGACATTTAATCAAGCTATGATGGAATTAGGTGCACTCATTTGTACACCGAAATCTCCTTTATGTTTATTTTGCCCAGTGCAAGATAATTGTGAGGCTTTTCATGAAGGGACGACTGAAGATCTTCCAATTAAAACTAAAAATATTAAAAAGAAAACTATCAATCAAAAAGTATTTCTTATTAGAAATAATAATGGACAATATCTACTTGAAAAACGACAAGAAAAATTGTTGAACGGAATGTGGCAATTTCCTATGAGGGAAGCAAGTGTAGCTGATAATTTATTAACTCAAGAATTAGGAGTTAAAGTCGAAACTTTAGAAGAGCCCATCTTTGAATTACGTCATCAGTTTACCCATATGACTTGGAATATTAAAGTTTATAGTGTACCTACATCTATAAATCTCTCGGAGAATGAACTCCCCTCAAACATGATTTGGTTTAATTTAGATAACAGGGATAATCATACATTTCCTGTATCAATGGACAAAATATACCGTTTTATTGTTGGATAAGAGCTTAATACAGCGGTTAATATAGTGCCTTTATTTATTAAGCAAGTGTATCAAAGTATGATATAATCTAAATGGCTAAAAATAATAAAGGTGGTGTGGAGTATGGTTAAAGAGTCCATACCTAAAGAAGGAGAAACGATTAAAATTCAAAGTTATAAACATGATGGCAATATACATCGTGTTTGGTCTGAAACGACAATTCTAAAAGGGACTGACCATGTGATTATAGGTGGGAATGATCATACGTTAGTAACTGAAAGTGACGGACGCACATGGATTACAAGAGAACCAGCTATTGTCTATTTTCATTCGGAGTATTGGTTTAATGTTATTTGTATGTTTAGAGAAGATGGGATTTATTATTACTGTAATTTATCATCACCTTTCGTGTCCGATGAAGAAGCGCTAAAATATATCGATTATGATTTAGATATTAAAGTTTATCCTAATGGTAAGTATCACTTACTCGATGAAGATGAGTATGAACTACATATGAACCAAATGAACTATCCTCATGATATTGACGTTATTTTGAGAAGAAATGTCGACATCTTACAGCAATGGATTGAGCAGAAGAAAGGACCGTTCGCTCCAGATTTTATTAAAGTGTGGAAAGAGCGTTATAAAAAGATTAGAGATTATTAAGCAAAAAAGATGTAATACATGATTCTTTGCTTTATATTATTAAAAGTGTCGAATGATTATAAGAATCATGATTTAAATGTATTGCAATCTTGTAGTTCAATGAGTTTAACATCTTTAAGATTTACAACATTATATTGAAGTCTCGTATTGTATTTTAATATCAGAGGTTGAAACATTATCATGACAGTGCTTATGAGTATAAAGTAAGCGAATGAAATGTATTCAACCTCTGTTCATTTTTTAAAAAATAAATTGCGTTTATCACGGGGGGTAAAAGCGCATGATTAAACGATATTTAAAATTCGTCAAACCATATAGATATCGTATTATTGCAACTATTATCGTGGGTATTATTAAATTTGGTATACCTATGTTAATACCGCTATTGATTAAATACGCTATAGATGGAGTAATTAATAACCACTCACTATCAAATAGTGAAAAGTTTAGTCATCTTGCAATCGCAATTGGCATTGCTCTATTTATATTTGTAATAGTACGTCCGCCCATTGAATATATCAGACAATATTTAGCTCAATGGACAAGTAACAAAATTTTATATGATATCCGTAAACAACTATATAATCATTTACAAGCTTTAAGTGCACGTTTCTACGCAAATAACCAAGTTGGACAGGTGATTTCTCGCGTTATTAATGACGTAGAACAAACAAAAGACTTTATACTTACAGGGTTAATGAATATTTGGTTAGACTGCGTTACTATTATCATCGCTTTATCTATTATGTTCTTTTTAGATGTTAAATTAACTATTGCAGCTATTTTCATTTTCCCATTCTATATTTTAACGGTTTATTTCTTCTTCGGAAGATTGAGACAATTGACACGTGTACGTTCTCAAGCACTTGCTGAAGTTCAAGGTTTCTTGCATGAACGAGTTCAAGGTATGTCAGTGATTAAAAGTTTCGCAATAGAAGATAATGAAGCTCAAAATTTTGATCACCGTAATAGTCATTTTTTAAAGCGCGCCTTTCAACATACACGTTGGAATGCCTATTCATTTGCAGCAATAAACACTGTAACAGACTTAGGGCCAATTATTGTAATAGGCGTTGGCGCATACTTAGTTATTAATGGTGCTATTACTGTAGGTACACTTGCAGCATTTGTAGGGTACTTAGAACAATTATTTGGACCTTTAAGAAGACTTGTTTCTTCATTTACTACTTTAACCCAAAGCTTTGCTTCAATGGACAGAGTTTTCCAACTTATGGATGAAGATTATGACATTAAGAATGGTATCGGTGCGCAACCTATTGAAATTAAAAAAGGGCAAATCGATTTGAAGAATGTCAGCTTTAAATATAATGATAATGAATTAGAAGTTTTGCATGATATTAATTTAACAATTAATAAGGGCGAAACTGTAGCTTTTGTTGGTATGAGTGGTGGTGGAAAATCAACTTTAATTAGTTTAATTCCACGATTTTATGACGTTACGTCAGGTGAAATTTTAGTTGATGGCAATAATGTGAAAGATTTCTTAACAGGTAGTTTAAGAAATCAAATTGGTCTCGTTCAACAAGATAATATTTTATTTTCAGACACTGTGAAAGAAAATATTTTATTAGGTAGACCTGATGCAACGGATGACGAGATAGTTGAAGCGGCCAAGATGGCAAACGCGCATGACTTTATTATGAATTTACCTGAAGGCTATGACACTGAAGTCGGAGAGCGAGGCGTGAAACTTTCTGGAGGACAGAAGCAACGTCTTTCAATTGCACGTATATTCTTAAATAATCCACCGATACTTATTTTAGATGAAGCAACCAGTGCGTTAGATTTAGAAAGTGAAGCTATTATACAAGAGGCGTTGGATGTATTAAGTAAAGATAGAACAACTTTAATTGTAGCTCATAGGCTGTCTACAATTACGCATGCAGATAAAATAGTGGTTATGGAAAATGGTCAGATTGTTGAAACAGGTACACATCAAGAGTTGATCCAGAAACAAGGTGCGTACGAACATTTATATAGTATTCAAAATTTATAAACTGCTTGAATCAATAATAATTAAATATCTTAAAAATGATAAAGCACCACCTTTACTATAATTAATGTGAGTAAAGGTGGTGCATTTTTAGTTACAAATCAAAGTCCTCATCAGAAATGTCGATGTCTGAATCTGAATTATGATATTTAAAGAAGCTTAATCGAATTCTATCGAGATGTTCTAAGTGATATCTATATTCCTCAATAGCAGCTATAATTTGCATTACATTTGCATAAGAGTATTGCGTTTGGTAAGGATTTTGAATTAACTCTTGTTGAAATGCGTCCATCAAGTTTTTCTTTAGTGGGTTGTCTACTTCGTAATCAAGTTTTGTAACATCGTATCTCGCTTTTTTAGAAAGGCTCTTATAGATTTGTTCATGAACTGCTACTAACGAATCAAGTTCTAATTTAATTTGTAATAATAGTTGATTATTAAGTTGATGTAAGTCATTTTGGTAACGTGACATACGGTTGAGTACTTCGTAAGCCTGTCTTGTCGTTCCTACTACTTCTTTAAATAATATCTTCTTTCTATTCTGCTGATAAATATGTTTTTTAGTCAAAGGTTTCTCTTCATGATAATAATTGTAGATTTGCTCTAATTTATTGATACGTGAATTAAGTTGATCACCATCCTGCTTAATATTATGAAATTCTGAAGTATCATTAAGCACAAGTTTGAACCATACAAAAATATCTGAAGAAATATTTACAGAATTATAATAGATTTTGGTTTCAAATTTAGGAGGTAAGAAGATTAAATTGACTATTGAGGAACTTAAAACACCTATCATAACAAGAGCGAATCTGAAGAATGCTGCTACATAGAAGGAACCTGTATGTTGACCCATAATGATTAAAGCCGTCACACTTGCTAATGTAGCAACATGAGCTAGGTTAAATTTAAACAAAATCGCAATTAACAAAATAACCGTTACGCCCATTATTATGAAGTTATCACTAAAAATAGTTACCATAGTAACGGCGAGTAGAGCACCTATAATATTACCAATCGCTTGTTCAGATACTGTTTTAATTGAACGATAAACGCTTGGTTGCATCGCTACGACAGCACTGACACCAGCAAGTGCCTTTAAGCCGATATTATCTGGAAGTAAAGAAGCGATAGACATAGCTAATATAATTGCTATACCAGTCTTGAAAATCCGAGCTCCTAGTCTCAAATATAACGCTCCTTTGATTTATGATTTAAATATATTAATACATACTCTCATTCATTATTGTTATACACCGAGACGCTAAATTTTTCAAGCTTATACATAAAAAGATTTGCCTATTAGCTGGTTAATCTTTTTCTAATAAAAATACCCCCACCTATAATGGTAGGGGGTTAAGTCTTAATTATTTTTCATTTGGCTAAATGCATAGTCAGCAGCTTCTATAGTTTTATCAATATCTTCTTCGGTATGCTCAGTAGTTAGGAACCATGCTTCAAATTTAGATGGTGCTAAATTGATACCTTGATTTAACATTAACTTGAAGAACTTCGCGAAAGCTTCGCCATCAGAATTTTCTACTTGTTCATAGTGAGTAATTTTTTCATCCGTGAAATATAACGTCATAGAGCCATATATTCTATTTATCGTAGCAGTAATGTTGTGTTTATCGATTAACTTAAGTAATCCATCCTCAAGACGTTTTCCTAATTTGTCTAACTTTTCATAAACACCATCTTGTTCTAAAACTTCTAGTAAAGCAATTCCTGCTCTCATTGATAATGGATTACCTGCCATTGTACCAGCTTGATATGCTGGACCTAATGGAGCGACATGTTCCATGATGTCTTGTCGACCACCATAGCCACCGATTGGTAAACCACCGCCAACTATTTTACCAAAAGCAGTTAAGTCTGGTTTTACTCCTAATAAATCTTGTGCTGCCCCATAATGAAAACGGAAAGCTGTAATAACTTCATCATAAATGACTAAAGTTCCGTTATCATGTGAGATTTTATTAACTTCTTCTAAAAATCCAGGTTGAGGCATAACCATACCAAAGTTACCTACAATGGGTTCGACGAGTACGCCTGCGATTTCATCGCCCCAATAATCAATTGCTTCTCTATATGAATCAATATCATTAAATGGTACAGTAATCACTTCTTGTGCCACACTTTGAGGCACCCCAGCAGAATCTGGAGAACCTAATTGTGAAGGGCCACTCCCTGCAGCAACTAAAACTAAATCAGAATGTCCATGATAAGATCCTGCAAATTTAATAATTTTATTTCTTTTAGTATAGGCACGTGCCACTCTAATTGTTGTCATAACAGCTTCTGTACCTGAATTAACAAAACGGATCTTTTCTAATGAAGGAATGGCATCTCTTAACTTCTTAGCAAAATCAATTTCAAGTTCAGTAGGAGTACCATATAACACTCCTTTGGCAGCTTGATCTTGAATTGCCTCTGTAATATGTGGATGCGCATGTCCGGTAATTATAGGACCATACGCCTGTAAGTAATCGATGAATTTATTACCATCTACATCATATAAATAAGCTCCATGACCTTCCTTCATCATTACAGGTGCACCACCACCTACAGCTTTATATGAACGAGAAGGTGAATTAACGCCACCTAGTATATATTCATTAGAGAGTTTCTGAAGACGTTCGCTTTCAGTAAAATTCATATCTATCAACCTCTTTTAATTTAATATTTTCATTTAATATCGTATCATAAAATCAACATTATTAAGAAATGGGTGAGCATATGTTAACCAAAGGCGAAAAGTTTCCATCATTTTCATTGGAGAATCAAGACGGAGCAGTAGTTACAAATGAGACATTAAAAGGGCGTAAGGCAATATTATATTTTTATCCTAGAGACAATACACCAACTTGCACAACTGAAGCATGCGACTTTAGAGATAACTTATCTGAATTTAATGATTTAGATGTAGATGTTTATGGAATTAGTGGAGATTCTAAAAAGAAACATCAAAACTTTATTGAAAAACATCAACTCAACTTTGACTTACTTGTAGATGAAGATTATAAACTTGCTGATGAAGCGGGGGTATATCAATTAAAAAAATCTTTTGGTAAAGAGAGTATGGGGATCGTTAGAACTACATTTGTAATCGATGAAAATGGGTATATTATTGACGTAATTGAAAAAGTTAAAGTTAAAACTCAAATAGAAGAATTAAAAAATATCTTGGAGTGAGTATATTGAAAATCGTAAGTCTAAGAAGATTAAAAGATTTAGAGGAACAGTTGATAAAACAATTTCCTGAACAGGAATTCAAATTTTATAAAAAAGCTCAATTTATTCCAACTGAAGATAGAGAATCACTAGATATTTTAATTGGTTATGATGGCGATATAGATCAAGCATTTTTAGAAGAGTGTAAAAACTTAAAATGGATTGCATGGTATGCTACTGGAGTCAATAATCTCCCACTAGATTATATTAATGATAGGGGCATTATTTTAACAAATGGCAGAGGTGTCCAAGCAAAACAACTATCAGAATTTATAATGACGTTTATATTAGATGATTATAAGAAAATGAGAACATCTTATGAAAATCAACGTGCACATAAGTATGACTCAAAGCTAACGGGTGAGAGAGTTAACGGTAAAACACTTCTATTTTTAGGTACTGGCGCAATTGCCCAAAAGACTGCATATTTAGCTCAAGCATTTGGAATGAAAGTTATCGGTGTAAGTAAATCAGGACATATGAAAGATTACTTTGATAATACTTATACTATAGAAGAAATGGATGATGTATTAGCGGAAGGTGATGTGATAGTTAATTCACTCCCAGAAACCCAAGAAACTATACATCTACTTAAAAAACACCATTTTGAGGAAATGAAAGACGAAGCATTATTTATAAATATAGGTAGAGGTACGATTGTGAAAGAAGAACTTATTATAGAAGTTTTACGAAATCATTTGATTAGACATGCATATTTAGATGTCTTTGAAAATGAACCTCTATCAAGTGATAACCCGCTATATGATTTAGATAATGTTACGATTACTGCACATATTACTGGTAATGATAAAAATATAAATCGTGATGTAACTGCAATATTTGAAAAGAACTTAACTCATTTTCTCAATAAGAACAGCGTAATTGAGAATGAAGTAGATCCAAATAAAGGGTATTAGTTGAAAACATCATGTACTTATTGACATTTATAATCTTCAACAGTTATATTAATATTAAGTAATAATTATTATTAACTAGAAAGATGGTGAATTCAATGAGTGCGGATTTAGAGTCAATTGAACATGAACTTGAAGAATCAATTGCGTCTTTAAGAAAAGCAGGAATACGTATTACGCCTCAAAGACAAGCAATTATACGTTATCTCATTTCTTCACATTCACATCCTACAGCGGATGAGATTTACCAAGCACTTTCACCTGATTTTCCTAATATAAGTGTTGCAACTATCTACAATAATCTAAGAGTATTCAAAGATATTGGTATAGTAAAAGAATTAACGTATGGTGACGCATCAAGTCGATTTGATTTTAATACACATAATCACTATCACGTTATTTGCGAAAAATGTGGTAAAATCGTAGACTTCCATTATCCTCAACTTGATGAGGTTGAACATTTAGCTCAACATGTTACAGATTTTGATATCACTCATCATCGAATGGAAATATACGGAGTATGTAAGGAATGTAAAGAAAACGAAAATAATTAAAAGCTTAAAAGATTAAGGTAGTAGCCTTTAAAGGTTGCTACCTTATTTTTTATGAATTAATTAGGTGCAAATTTGTAAGTTTTCCTATATATTAGGATATCTCTAGTTAGATGATGATCTTAAGAGCGAATTACACTATTAAATCTAATTATTCTTAATCAAGAAACTTATTCACAGATAAAGTAATTTTAAACTTAAAAACTCTTTGAAAGTAATTGACGTTATTGAGCTAACTTGATATTATATAAAAGTCGTCAAAAACAGATTAATTAATTGAAAACTTGAAGTAAAAAACTTTAAGTTAATGTTAATAAAGTGTAATTTTGACTATTGAACTTTCTTGCGAAACATTATAAGATATTATTTGTTGAATTAATCAACTACAAACAAGAAATAAATTAATGAATTTAATTCTTGACAGTTTAAGTTGATTTCGATACAATAATGTATTGTAAGTGTTAAATGAACATTGAAAACTGAATGACAATATGTC